>CALGIV010000230.1 GCA_937914785.1 uncultured Eubacteriaceae bacterium
CTGACGGAAAAATAAAAGTTTCGCTGCGTGCGACACGGCGGCGGCGCTTTTTCGGGCAAGGACCCGACGAAAGTCGACCGCTCGGCAGCCTATATGATGCGCCATATCGCCAAAAATATCGTCGCTGCAAAACTTGCAGACCGCTGTGAAATTCAAGTTTCTTACGCCATCGGCATTGCAAGTCCGATCTCCGTTCATATCGACACCTTCGGCACAGGCGTGCTGAGCGATGCGCGCATTGCCGAAATCGTCGACAGGGAGTTTGACCTGCGGCCGGCCGCCATCATTCAATATCTCGATTTAAGGCGACCGATCTATCGACAGACCGCTGCATACGGCCATTTCGGACGCGACGACTTAGCTCTTCCGTGGGAAGCATTAAATCGCGTCGACGACCTTATGCGGTATCTATAAAACAATATAGTATGTTTTGAATGTAGTATTCACACTCTGATATAGTGTCAATCATCAAAATACTGCCTGCATCTCTGCTTTTCGTTTTAAGGCAGGTAACCAGCTTATCTCAGAGGCGGTACGCCCGCCAAATATGCGTTTCACAGCGCCTGTTTGGTGGGCTTTCATAAAACTTTGATTATTCTTAAGAAAGAATAATCAATTTTCGATGTTCGGGTTGATATCCGGCGAACACGTAGATTATAATAATAAGTAAGGACAGTGTATCGATATCCCCTTTTGGGGAACCATCATTGCCTATCGATTTAAAACGATTAACCTGCCTTGATACACAAAGAAAGTGAGGTTTTTTTATGGCCACAAAAAAGAAAACGTTGATCCTCAACGGAACCGAGAGAATGTTTCTCTGCGATCCGGCCAAAGACACCTTGGCCGACGTGATCCGCCGCCTGGGTCTTACGGGAACCAAAATCGGCTGCGGCACCGGACAGTGCGGCGCCTGTTCGGTAATCCTTAACGGAAAAGTAACGCGCTCCTGCGTAAAGAAAATCAGTACGGTCGACGACTACAGTACCGTCATTACGATTGAAGGCTTGGGCCGCGCAGACGACTTACACCCATTGCAGCTTGCCTGGATCGTGCACGGCGGCGTTCAATGCGGATTCTGTACGCCGGGCTTTATCGTCTCGGCCAAAGGGCTGCTTGATGAAAATGCAAACCCGACCCGTGAAGAAGTGCGCGCCTGGTTTCAGAAGAACCGCAACGCGTGCCGCTGTACGGGTTATAAACCGCTCGTAGACGCCGTAATGGACGCGGCAAAGGTGCTGCGCGGCGAAATGACGATGGAACAACTCGCCTGGAAAATGCCGCCGGACGGCAAAATCTTAAGCACTCATATTCCGAAACCGACCGCGTTGGCCAAAGTGCTCGGCACGTGCGACTACGGCGACGATATTGCGATCAAATCACCGGATATGCTCCACCTTGCAGTCGTTATGCCCGGCGTATCGCACGCCAACATCAAAAATATCGACTTCAGCGAAGCCGAGAAAGCACCCGGCGTCGTAAAAGTGATTACGGCCAAAGACGTAAAGGGGATGAATCGCATTACGTTCCCCGTCGGCTCTCCGCGCTCGAAGACAGACGGCTTTGAACGGCCTATTTTAGCGGATGCAAAAATTTTCCGCTACGGGGATGTCGTCGCGCTCGTCGCGGCAGAGACCCCGCGTCAGGCACGCGAAGCCGCCAAGCTGGTCAAACTGGACCTTGAACCGCTGCCGGAATATTTAGATGTGCTGGATGCCATCGCAGACGACGCCGCTCAGATTCATCCGGGCGTGCCGAACATCTTTTTAGAAAAACCGATGTTTAAAGGCGACGATACGCGCGAAGTCATTGCAAAATCCGCTTATGTCGCGGAAGGCAGCTTCTATTCCTCGCGCGAACCCCACTTGCCGATTGAGCCCGACGTTTCACAGGCATACGTCGATGAAGACGGCGTATTGACCATTATGTGCAAATCCCACGGCTTACA
>CALGIV010000231.1 GCA_937914785.1 uncultured Eubacteriaceae bacterium
CAATACAGAAAAGCCAGTTAGTAAACCAACCAACATAACACTTATCAGAACGACCCCAAAACCCTGCCTGCAACCACTTGAAATAAACCCCATTTTGCTAACTAATACAAAAGCTGCCGTCTCCCTGCAACGAACAAAGAAGACAACAGCCTTTAAAGTATGCATATTATTTAGACAGATCGTTTTTTCTTGAACATAACCACCAGAGTAGTCCCCGCTAAAACAAAAACAGCAATTACGCTCAACGTTACCGCCATACCGTCTCCGGTCTTCGGTGCCGTTTCTTCCGGTTTCTTTGGTTTTTTCGGATCTTCTGGCTCTTCGTATTTGTTTGTAAACTTGATTTCGGGCAGCTTGTTATTCGCATCTACGTATAACGCACCCACACTGTCTTCTGCTACGGTAATTTGCAATTCGATGACTGCGGTGTCTGCTACCCAGTTTTCTTCTCCAAACGCATCTTCAGATATCGTATACTGATACGTCCCTGTTTTTTCAAACTTTATCGTCGAAAACTGAATCTTACCCGCTATATCATTCGTTCCGGTTGCAACGACTGCGCCCTGCTTATCTTTAATCGAGAAGGTAAATTTACCGGCCATCTCTTTCAGCTCTACTTCACCCAGAATGCTCTTCGTACCGGCCAGCGTACAGCTCGCTACTGTATAGAACGCCTCCGCATAGACATCCACCTCTTCGTTCACCACACCTACTGTCATCTGCGCTGCTTTATAGTGTAGATCGCCATTCGTAAAGTCGGCCGGCAAATCAGATGCGCTCGCTTTAATTTCACCGGCAAAGATGATCGGATTTTTGCTGACACAAGCTTCATCCGCCCTTACAATCCCATCGACACGGATACCCGAAAGATTATCGCTTGGAATACTGTTCGGTACTTTGATGTAGAAACTCTCCCCCGCAGCAACATAAGGCAAAAGATTTGCTCCTTCATTGCCTGCATCTTGCTTGCCATATTTAACAGCCGTTGGCAATGCATTGAACTTGTCGTCTACCAATGATATCTTATCATTTGCACATTTTAAAAACACTTTATTTAATTTTGACGCATCAAATTCCTGCTGAGTTTCAGCTTTAATCGGTCCATAATAATAGTAGTTTTCATTACTATTTTCAATTACCTCAGCTTGTCCGCCTGAAAGTGTCAACGTAAGATCAGGGATAGCGATATAAGGATTTTCATCCGCCGCCTTTAAAAGAATTTCGTACAGTTCTTCAATTTTTCTTAGAACTTCAAGCTCTTTTGTCCGATCCTCTCCGCTTAAAAAGTCATTTTTATCGTTGGATAAAGGGTTTAATACCTTGGTTTCGTCAATGACCGGCTCTTCCCCGGAAGCCAAATTCCAAACCGCAAACTGCGTAGCTGTCCTGAATACCCTGTAATTTACATTATCAGCAGTATACCCTTTCATATTACGGCTCGCATAAAGATCACTGGCAGCGAGATATCCTTTTGCAATCTCTTCTGCATTTGTAACAACATATAAGATTTTATCCCGGTTACTGTTGCCCTCAAGCAGTTGGTCAATCATTTCCCGCGGTGAGGTATACACACGATTTGCCCAACCGAGAGACGTTCCTCTGTCCAGACAATAAACCGGCGAAAATTTCGTATAATCATTGTTAAATGCATTTGCCGGCGATTGATCTGCATCGCTTGCCCACACCCAAAGGTCATTTGTTTTGTCCACAATCGTCTCGCCAGCACTGGTTTTCAAATAAGTTTGATACGCATTTGATGTAATGACATAAGGTTGAAATACTTTACCATTATTAACCCCTATCGCATTGTCTGCAAACGTCGTAGCTGCCATAGAAAAAACGATTGCCAGCAGCAGAATAATGCATACTGCCAGCTTAGATTTTTTCCTTGTCATAATAATTTTCTCCTCCCTGTTAAAAAACATGACAATCTGAAAACCTGAAAACCTTCTTATCAGTTTTCTTTGCTGGGTACT
>CALGIV010000232.1 GCA_937914785.1 uncultured Eubacteriaceae bacterium
ACGCCGACGATGGGCGGTATTGCGATCATCGCCGGTGTCGTTATCGCGTTGTTGTTGGTCGGCCTGATTTATAAGATTAATACGGCGATGATCGGCGCGATGTTTCTGTATTTTGCCTTGATTGGCTTTGTTGATGACTATATCAAAGTCGTTCGGAAACGGAATCTGGGGCTTACGAGCAAACAAAAGTTTTTATTGCAAGTTATCGGGGCAGTCGTCGTCGTTCTTTACGCGGCAAACCATCCTGATATCGGCACATACATTTACGTCCCGTTCTATAACGATATCGTCGACTTTGGCTGGGTTTATTACCCGTTTACGATTATTGCAGTCGTCGCTGTCGTCAACGCCGTGAATTTGACGGATGGATTAGACGGACTTGCAGCCAGTGTGAGCGCTGTTGTTTTTCTGTTTTTAACGATCGCCTCTCTCGCGTTCGGTTATCTGCAGACGAGTGTCGTCGCTGCGGCATCGCTGGGCGCCTGCCTTGGTTTTTTAATCTTCAATCGGCATCCGGCGAAAGTTTTTATGGGGGATACCGGTGCGCTGGCGTTGGGCGGTGCAGTGATTCTGGTCGCTGTAGTAAGCAAGTTGCAGCTATATATTTTTTTGGCAGGTATTATTTATGTGATCGAAGCCTTATCCGTCGTGTTGCAGGTGGGCTACTTTAAATACACGCGTATCAAGACAGGGACGGGCAAGCGTATTTTCAGAATGGCGCCGCTGCATCATCACTTTGAAATGGGCGGCCTGTCGGAAAATAAGATCGTGCTGATGTTTGTTGGCATTACGATTGTATTCAGTATGATTGCACTGATGACGCTGCCTATTTTATAGGGTGTACAAAGAGGTGAAGAGATGGAAGTAAAAGGAAAAAAATTCCTGGTAATCGGCGCGGCGCGTACAGGCATTGCGGCTGTGGAATATCTGGCAGGGCACGGTGCCGAAAAAGTCATCTTATCCGATAATAAGGCTGAGGAAGCGTGTTTGGATAAAGCGGCGAGAGAAGCCCTGCAATGTTATGACAACGTTCTGTTTGCTTTTGGTCGCGCGCCGCTTGAGCGTGAAGTACTCACCTCAGATATGCTTATCTTAAGTCCGTCCGTAAAACCGAGCGTTCCTGCGGTGCAGTTGGCAAAACAAAATAATATTAAGGTAATGACAGAGATTGAATTTGCTTTTCTTTTTGCCAAAGCGCCGGTGATCGCAATTACCGGAACGAATGGCAAGACGACGACGACGAGCCTGACCGGTGAAATTTTTAAGGCTGCGGGAATTGAAACGCGCGTTGCGGGCAATATCGGCTATCCTTTTATTGCCTGTGTGGATGAGCTGGATGAGCAGGGGGCCTTTGTGCTGGAGATCAGCAGCTATCAATTGGAGCTCTGCACGTTACTGAGGCCGAAAGTTGCCACGATTACGAACATTACGCCGGACCATATCGACCGGCATGGTACGTTTGAAGAATATACGAATGTAAAATATAAAGTTGCCGGAAATCAACACGAATCCGACACTCTGGTGCTGAATGACGACGATGAACTCACAAGGCAGGCAAAGAAACATACCAAAGCCAAATGTGTGTATTTCAGTACTGAACATAAAGTACATAACGGCGGGTATTACAACAAAGAAGATGGAAACCTGTATATTGTGCGCGACGGCAAAGAAGTTTTGCTGCTGAACAGGCGTGAGATGAAGATGCCGGGGATGCACAATGTTGCAAACGCGCTGTGCGCAGCCGTTTGTGCGTATGCGTTTCATATTGCTCCGAGTGTAATCGGCGATACAATTCGAAACTTTAAGGGTGTCGAACACCGGATTGAATATGTAGCGACGATTGACGGCGTGGATTATATCAACGACAGCAAGGGAACGAACACCGATGCGACGAGTATGGCTTTAAAAGCGATGGAAAAGCCGGTTGTGCTGCTGCTTGGCGGTTATGACAAGGACAGCCAGTTTGATGATTTGATTGAATACATAAAAGAAAAAACATCACATATAATAGTTTTAGGCGCAACAAAGGAGAAAATTGTTGCGATGCTCGACAAGTATGGCTATGCAAGCTATACGGTGGTCGAGCGCTTTGATGATGCGATCGCTGCCGCGAAAAAGGTTGCGCGGCCGGGAGAAGTTGTTTTGCTGTCTCCTGCCTGTGCAAGCTGGGATATGTTTTCTTCTTTTGAGGAGCGGGGCGACTTGTTTAAAAAAATTGTAAATGAGGAACTGAAATGACGACCTTGAAATCAACTGCGCCAACTGTTGCGCCAACTGTAAAAACGGGTAAGTGGGACATCAATATTTTTTTTACAGCGCTGGCGCTTACCTGTTTTGGCGTTGTAATGATATTTTCGGCGAGTATGTATGCTTCAACCGTCGAAATAGGCAATGAGTATTTTTATTTTAAAAAGCAGTTGAGTGCGGCAATCGTCGGCGTCGTGTTGATGAAATCGGAAGAGCACACGTCTGAACTCCAG
>CALGIV010000233.1 GCA_937914785.1 uncultured Eubacteriaceae bacterium
CTGTACCAGTGCTTAAAAAAGTGATTTCGGCGGTCTGATAGCCGTCGTTCTGCCGGAGGGTGTAGTCAGTCGCGCTTTGTACGGTGATGTCGCTGACGGTTTGACAGGCATAGCTGATGGGCAAATCGATTTCGAGGCAGGTCGTCGTGGCCGCCGCCGCATCAATGCGATACGTCTCTTGTATACGGTATGTTTGAGTCGATGCGGCACTGCCGGTGCAGCCCGGCAGAAGGAATAATGGCATCAACAATAACAATCCAATAATTACAGCTTTTTTCATCGATTTCTCCTTTTATTTCAGTTGTTCCAGCGCTTTGTTAAAGTAGGGCCAATCGTGGGCACCGGCGAGAGACTCGAAAGTAAAGTCAAAATTCAATTTATACATTTCTTCGCTGAAACGAATATTGGCTTCATAAAGCGTGTCATTGACCCCGCGGGAAGTATAAATGCGTGGCTTTATGGGCATATGATCAATTTATTTTGCCAATGTCATGATATCGTAGTCCCGTTTAAAGGACATATGCTCGCCGAAAATGGCTTGATAATCTTCCAAATCGCACTGTCCGCTTTGGCGCTGGTTTGTAAAGTATTCTTCGGTAAAGATCAGCGGGGCGGAGAGTGCACAGCAGACGGCGTATTTTTCGGGGTTGCGCAACGCAATGCGCAAAGCGCCGTAGCCACCCATCGAGGCGCCGAGGATGAGTGTGTTTTCGCGGTCGTCCGGGACGGCAAAGTAGCGCTTGGCAAGCAGCGGCACCTCTTCGGTAACGTAGGTTTCGTATTTGGGGCCGTATTGCAGACCGATGTAAAAGCTTCTGCCGCCTTCGGGCATAATGAACATGATGTCGTATTGTTCTGCGTAGACCGATAGCAGGGTGTTATCAATGTAGTTTGCATAGTGACCGAAAAGGCCGTGCAGCAGATACGCCGTGCGATAAGGGCCGCAGTGAGTGTTCGGTGCGACAACGGCAAAGTTTGTATCCTGCTTCAACGCCTCTGAGTACCAGGTTCCCCGAAGGATCATCCTTGCTCTCCCTTTCCATTTTGGCTCTATTGTAGCAGATTGCGGTGAATCGTACAAGGGCAGCGGGAGGGTGTGGCGGTAAAGATTATCGTTGCTTTTGCACAGGTGATTTATTATAATAAAAAAGTAACAAATATAAGGTGTTTGGAGGCAAAAAGGATGTCTGATTTCTCAATTGCGGGTCATGGTCATATTCGCGTCGCGGCCTATACAAGAAACGGAGTGTATGAAAGCTGCACATTGCCTGGTGGAGGTCTGATGCTAAAGCAGATTTTGTCGGATAAAGGCTGCACCGTAGCGCAGGCGGAAATAGCGGAGCCTGTTGCGCGGCAGCACATTGGCCTGATTGAGGATAAAGCGGGCGGATTGGGTTTTGGCGGCGTTGCAGGCTGGGAAGCAGGAAACCGCAGGCTCGACTTGAATCAGGCAGAGTTTGCCATCGTTTGGGACGAGGGGGTCGACAGTATTCCTGCGGTCAATCAGGTGCCGGTGTTGTGGGCTTCAAACAGTACATTGCCTTCGCCGAACGGGCCGTTTATTGCGTTGAAAAACCGATGCTTCCTGATGCTTGATGCCGATGTCTTGCGCAGTAATGGCGCGTTGATCAGCCGTCAGGTATCTTGGGAACGTACGGCAACGGAGCTGGTATGGCAATTGAGGCATAATGCCGCATTTGGTCATTTGAAGGGAGTAGCGGATCTATTGGTCGTATTCGCAGAAGATGGCGCGGTTCATATTCGGCAGGAGGGTGAAGAGTGGCAGGCTTCATTGGTGCTTGCTCACGGCGGTTTTGAAGGTCAATTGCGCGATGGCAGAGTTTTTGATGTGCCGGATACCTGGGCGGTGATGGTAGCGCAGGCGGCAATTGAATTAAAAAATAAAGTTAAAAATAGCGGGGAGCTGAATATTTATGCGATCATCAAGGCCGGCGCCACACTGATGCAAAGTGGTTATTGCCTTGAAACGATTCGATCCGGTGAATTTGGTCGATGGTTGGATAGTGAGGAAGAAGAGGCTTATATGTTTCCGATACCGGTCTCTAACGATGAATCGAATCCGGATCCGGATTATTGGTGTATCAGCGCTTCTTTTCAGAATAAGAAGATGCAGGAATTGGCATATCAGTATGTGTTTGAGGGTGCAAGCGTTATAGAGGGCGTGCCGCAATTTCGTTGTGGCGCGTTGACGACGGTTGACCGCAGGGAGATTGAAGCATTTCAGAATATTCGTAACCTGATCGTCTCTTATGCGTCTTCAAAAGCGACTCGACCGCTGTCGATTGCAGTTTTTGGCGCGCCGGGCAGCGGGAAAAGCTTTGGCGTGACGCAAATTGCGAAAAATGTGCTGCCCGGTGTTGTGGAAAAGCTGGAGTTTAATGTTTCTCAGATGACGTCGCAAAGTGATTTGTCGGCAGCGTTTCACCGGGTGCGCGATGTCGTGCTGGCAGGTAAGTTACCGCTGGTGTTTTTCGATGAGTTCGATTCCGATTATAACGGCCGGGCGCTCGGTTGGCTTAAAAGTTTCCTGATGCCGATGCAGGATGGTAAGTTTAAAGACGACAGCGGAGAGCACCCGGTCGGCAAATGTATTATGGTGTTTGCAGGCGGGACGTCTTCGTCGTTTGAACGTTTTTGCGCGCCGATGAAAATGGAAGGTCCGGCGTTTGCCGAGTTTAAAAATGTCAAAGGGCCGGACTTTGTCAGCCGGCTTCGCGGTACGATTGATGTGCTGGGGCCGAACCCGACGTATCAGGGAGAACAGAATTATATCCTGCGCCGTGCACTGCTGCTGCGCAGCCTGTTGGAACGCAAAGTAAAGATGGAAAATGGCAAAGCGCCGGTCAGCGAAGACGTGCTTCGCGCGATGTTGTTGGTGCCGCAGTTTAAGCACGGTGCGCGTTCAATGGAGTCGATTTTGGATATGAGCCGCATTGGCGCGCGCTGGGAGCCGGCGGGCTTGCCGTTTGCGACGCAGCTGGCGCTGCATGTCGATGCAGATGTATTTATTCGGCTCGTGCTGCGCGATGTGACGCTGAACGCTTACACGGAACTGCTTGCGCGCGCTATTCACGAAGACTTTCTGGCCAAGTCGATTCATGAGACTTATCTGAACGGTCAGGAGGGGGTTGTTCGAACGATCAATCATGTGCCATGGGATATGCTGTCTACAGAAATTCAGGATTCGAACCGCGAACAAGCGCGGCACATTCCACAGAAATTGTTTGAGATCAACTGTGGGTTTGACAGTGGCGATACGGCGTATGAAACGGTGGAAATGTTCAGTGAAGAAGAAATTATGCAGCTTGCCGTGATGGAACATGACCGCTGGATGGCGGAAAAAGCTGCTTGCGGCTGGCGTTATGCGCCGGTGCGCGATGATGAAAAGAAGTTGCATAATTGTTTGGTCGATTTTACTGAATTGCCGGCAGAAGAGCAACAAAAAGATGTTGAGGTCGCAAAGAATATCATTCCGCTGTTAAAGCGCGCAGGGCTGCGCGTGTACAGAATCAAATAATCAGACGGAGACATTGGTGAGAGGAAATTTTTTTAAAATCGGCATAACGGGGCATCGCGATATTGCCTCTGCGCACGTTGCGGCGCTGGAAGCGGCTGTTCGTGCTTTCTACGAACGGTATTTGAGCATAGATAGTGTTGTCCTCAGTTCGCTTGCCAAAGGGGCGGATCAATTGTGCGCCCGCGTAGCGCTTCAGGTGGGGTTGTCTCTTGTTGTGCCGCTTCCGATGGAGGCAGTGGAATACAGAAAAGACTTTTCGCCTGCGGCTGCAGAAACATTTGACGATTTGTGTGCAAAGGCACAGGAGGTCTTTGTCGTCACGCCCTGTGAGGAGAATGTGGCGGGCCGCCGTGGGTTTTACTACCGGCAGGCTGGCCTGTATATCGCAGCGCAATGTGACGTGATGTTGGCGTTGTGGGATGGAAAACAAGCTCTTCATACGGATGGCGCGGGTACGTTTGAGACGATTCGGCTTGCAAAAATGTACGACAAAGAAGTTTGGCAACTTGCTACTCCGCGAGCGGGCCAGACGGTAATGGATGAAGCGTTTTCAACTATTTTATTTGAACAATAAAGCAGTGAAATGGGGAGTTTTGCTACTGTATAGAGACGGTATTAAGTTCGGCCGGATGAAATTTATAGCCGGCTTTTTTCTATTCAGCTGATATTACATGGTTCACCTTAAGACCACGTTTATAATATAAACCCCATAAGAGATGTTAAAGCAGCTGGTTTGAAGTCGGCTGTTCAGACTGTTAAGCAAGGCAAGTCGAATGGCTTGCCTTGTATTTATCTTTAATGTAAAATTAGAGAATAAAGGAGTGATTGATGGTGAACCTCAATTTTTTGTTAGATAGCGAGCCTTGGATACAGTATTTAGTTAATCTGAATATGCTCGATAAAAATAAAAAAGATTTAGCTGAACTGCGGAAAGCTGTATTGGCAGACAAGCGTATTCAAACGTATTTAGATGACCTGACAGATTTTCACAGCATATTGGTGACGAATCATAAGAACCCTGATTTACCTATTCTTAAACTGCATTTCCTGTTGGATATTGGGCTTGATACCGATATTCCACAAATCAAAGTAGCCGTGGATCAAATCAAAGCACATAAGGATGAAAATGGTGTATATCAATCTCTGACAAATATACCGAAGCATTACGGAGGAACCGGAGCAGATATATTTGCCTGGTGTCTGTGTGATGCTCCGCTTTTGCTTAGCGCATTGATCAAAGCCGGTTGTGACTATAATTCGGATATAAAGCCAGGGGTAGACTATCTTTTAACGTTTGTTCGTGAAAACGGCTTCCCCTGTACTGTATCGCAGGAACTGGGAAAATTCCGAGGCCCCGGCAGTAAAGGTGAACTGTGCCCGAATGCCACATTAAAGATGCTCAGGCTATTATCATTAATACCTGACTATCATAACAGCACGGCCGCAAATAATTGTATATCAAGTCTGCTCCAACTATGGGAAGACAGCGAAACACGTCATCCATATCAATTTTACATGGGTACTGATTTTCGCAAATTGAAGGCTCCGATGATATGGTACGATATTGTAAGCATAACAGATTGTCTAAGCTATTTTGAGCAAGCAAAAAAGGACAGCAGGTTCAGAAAAATGCTTACAATCATTGAGCAAAAACAAGATGAAGAGGGACTATTTGTGCCGGAGTCGGTCTTTCTCAAATACAAAGGATGGGATTTTGGGCAAAAGAAAAAGCCGTCACCTTATTTGACTTATCTTTGCATAAACATTTTAGAACGCTGTAAAAACTAATTGTTGCATCCTGCCTATCTGTAATATATCAATTGTAGTGATTTGACATGCTTACATGAAGCCTGGACAAGCGGTATAATGTGAAAATAGTTGACTTAGACAGATTGGTTCCAAATGGTATTGCTTCAACACCTGTACGGTATCCGCTCTTTACGGCAGGCCGTGAAAGAAATTGAAGAAACCGGATGTTTCAGAGATTGAAACACCCGGTTTTTTGACACTCAAAACAGCTGACTTCAAGTCGACTGTTTTGAATACATTGTTTAGATATAAATAATTTGGATGCCGCCAAACTGCAATCGCCCTTTTAGGATAAGCAGCGAACCTTCGGGCACGTCGAAGCGCCGGTTCTTCTCTTCAATGCCTGCGGCAAAGACGTCGATGTTATTGACGACGCGCCAGGTGCGCGGGATATATAGTTCAACGCCGCAGAAGGAACAGTCGAAACAGACTTCGGCGCCTTCGGCAGTGGGCACAGCGTTGTCGAAGTAGACTTTCAGCGCGCCGAAAGAGCAACGGATATCTGCGCGTTTCAAATCGTGAGAGTGCAGGTATTTGCTGCTGGAGCCGAAGCTTTCGCTGAAAAAGACGGTGCTGTCGCCGCTGTTTTCATAGGAAGCAGAAAAATTATCGTGGTGTTCATAGCGTTCATTTTGTTTGTACTGCATAGGGGTTCTCCTTCGTTTAAATATCATCGAAAGCCCAACACTTAAGAAAAGCGCCGCAGCCAGTACGCCCCACACAGACAGGTTGGCAATGCCTAACGGCTTGCTGTAGACGATAAGCAACAGGGCCAGCGGAAATAGAATGCCGGAGAAATTCAGCTGAGGGATGCTCTTGATGATGATGGGTACGAGCAGTACGGTAATGACCAGGCTCCAGATCCCGACGTTGGCCAGATAGCCCAGTTGATGCAGGATGACCAGCCCGCCGGCGCAGACGAAAAACACGCCCCAGAATATATTTTTTGATTTCATTTTCTATCTCCTTTCATCGAGTCTTTGTTTTAGTGTTTTATAATAGTAGCGCGATACAAAGACTTGTTTGTGACTTTTGTGAAACTGGATTTGACTGGAAGCAGAGAGGTTGCGGCTGATCGATAAGATATGCCTGACGTTGATGATGGCCGATTTACTGATGCGGACAAAGTCCTGCGGCAGAATATCCTCCAGTTCATACAGGCGCTGCCGGATGCGGTATACGTCATCGGTGGTATGCGCGTATACACCGCCTTCATCTGTTTCAAAGAACAGGATATCCTCATTCGGCAGGTAGTATTCCTGATTGTTCTTGTAGTAGATGAGCATTGCGGCCCTGCTTGAAATCTCGGAGGCGTATTGTTGAATTTTCTTTACTGTCTCGTCGATTTGGCGGCAGCGGATGACGAGCTCGTCTTCGCTGATATGCGCATCCAGTTCAATCCGAATTTTCATATTGAACTCCTCTTTTGAAGTCACGCTTATTATAGCATCAATTCAGGTTGGAAGAAACAACTTCGATGCAGCAGGTATTTCGCAGCGCGTAAGTGGTAGTGTTTTGCCGGCTGAGAAGTAAAAAAATCCCCCGGTGCAGGGGGGAATGTATGTTCATTTGTGGGCCGCTTGCTAAGATAGATGTTTTTGCATAATACAGACGACAAAGGGCAGAGAAGTGGGCTGTATTTTTTTGACCTCGACGAATCCGTACGCTTCGTAATAGCTTTTTAAGACGCGGTTTTGATCCATAATACCGATGGAGATAATCCGGCCTTTGTGCTTATGGATATGATCAACTGCGTAGTCCAGCAGCATTGTCCCGTAGCCCAAATGCCTCTTTGCAGGCAGGACAGCCAGGCGTGTGATCGTGTATATCTCGTCGCTTTCCCGTTTTACCGATACACAGCCGGCCATATGCTCTTCCTCGAACAGACCGAAGAAAAGAGCGTCATTTTCGATGGCATTAAAAATATGTTGTTGCGTAATAAACGCAGGGTTGGTTGAGCAATTGTCGCTTGTCAGGCCGAACTGATCTGCGACAGTCTGAAACGAACAGGCGATGACTTGCTGCAGGACATCGATATCTTTGGTTCGTTTTATCAGGAGGTTCATTTTATTGCTCCTTTAATGTAAGATTTGCGTCGGTCAAACGAGTTCTTTCTTTTCATATGTTTTAAAGGAAACGATGATCGACAGGCAAAACAGGCATAGTGAAAATGCCAGCAGAATCCAGCCGATGATATAGAAATCCTTTTGAAGGTTCAGAAGGAAGACTTTCAGCAACAAATATCCTGTGCCGAGCAGGATAACGGCTGAGGCAAAGTAGGAAAAGATAAAAATAATAATACCCATCTTTTCGTTTTTGACGATATGGTTTGCGGGCAGCGTGATGCAGCCGCTGAAAAAAGCAAACGACAGGCCGATGATGGAAAAGGTAAAGTAATCGTCTGGCGTCATATTTTTTCGGATGAGGTTCATCAGAAAGCACAGGATAAAACCAATGATATAGCCGAACAGGATATGAGCGGTAAAGGTAATGTATTTTCCCATCACGATCGTCTTTTTGGTAAGGGGCATCGTAGCCTGCAGGCGGTTCCATCCCGATGTATGGTCTAAATTCATCGTCGTCGGGGTCAGCGAAGCCAGCATAGCGGTCATCAGTGGGATGAACACGCCTGAGGGGACGAAGAAAGATAAGCTTACGCCGATGATCAGGCCGAGCAGAAGCATAATGGCCAGCGTATCTTTGGCCAGATAGATATCTTTTCTCAACAAACCTTTCATTGCCGTTCTCCTTTAATATACATTAACATAATATCGTCGATCGTAACGTTGTCAATAACACAATCGGTGTATTTTCGCTGAGCCGCCGCTTTGTCGGCGGTCAGCACGTCGCAGGAATATTCCTGGCGGCGGCAGGCGATAATATCGTCGCGCTCAATTGAAGAAAATTGCTCCTTTGTACAGCGAATCAGCCCGTAATCGTAAATGAGCTCATCTTTTGTTTTACTGAACAGCAGACGGCCATTGTGAATAAACGTGATGTAATCGGCCACCTTTTCCAAGTCGCGCAGGATGTGTGATGAAACGAGAATAGCGTGGCGTTCATCCTGGATAAAGTCTAAGAACATATCGAGGATTTCATCGCGCACGATGGGGTCTAATCCGCCCGTGGGCTCGTCTAAAATCAACAATTCCGGCTGGTGCGACAGGGCGGAGGCGATGGCAAGCTTCATCTTCATCCCGCGCGAAAAGTCTTCGATTTTCTTTTTTTCAGGCAGCGACAGCTTTTTTAAATAAGTGTAAAAAACGTCTTCCTGCCAGTTGGTATAAATGTCAGCCAGAACCTTATTGATTTGTTTTGGCGTCATCGCAGGGTGAAAGTTGCTGCCGTCGAAGACGACACCAATCTTTTCTTTGATGGCGTTATCTTCAATATCATCACGGCCAAAAATCTGTATGTATCCACTGTCTTTATGGGCGATGCCTAAAATCGTCTTGATAATCGTGCTTTTGCCGGCGCCATTCGCGCCGATTAAGCCCATAATAGAGCCATAGGGGATACTAAAAGAGACATCCTCCAAATCGAAGTTGTCATAATGTTTCGAGAGGTTTTCTATTTGCATAATTGCCTGCATCGGTCAGTCCTCCTCATTGTAGAATAATTGAAGCAGTGAGCAGAGCTGCTCAAGCGAAATCTTGCTGGCGCGCGCGATTTCGACGGCGTTTTGCAGATGTGCTTCAATTTCTTTTTGCTGCTCTTCTAAAATAAAATCGCTGCTTTGGCCGGAGACAAAACTGCCGCGGCCGGTCGTCGTCTCAATAAAGCCGTCGCGCTGTAACTCTTCGTAGGCGCGCTGTGCCGTAATCACGCTGATCTGGAGTGCTTTTGCAAGCGCGCGCATAGAAGGCAGGGCTTCGCCGGGCTTTAGCTCGCCGCGCATAATCTTGGCTTTGATCTGTGCGGTGATCTGCTCGTAAATGGGTTTGGATGAGTTGTTGCTGATAATAATATCCATAAATACGGTTTCCTTGTACTATATTGTACTTATTGAACAAGTACAATATAGTACATAAAAAGCCTTCTGTCAAGCTCGTTTTTAGAAAAAACGTAGAATCTTGTAAGAGAAAAACAGGAAATTGCTACTTATCATTAGTTTATTCTTGTGATATGATAGAAATTAAGAAAATATTCGAAAGAAGGAGAGCTATGCAGACGAATATTTTAGTGGTGGATGATGAGAAAGAAATCGCAGATCTCGTGGAGTTATATTTAAGGAATGAAGGCTATTCGGTGCACAAGTATTATAGCGGGCAGGAAGCGCTGGACTGTATCGAAAGCGAGGAGCTGGATTTGGCCATTCTGGACGTGATGATTCCTGATATCGACGGTTTTACGATTTGTCAGCGCATTCGCGAGCATCATCATTATCCCGTTATTATGCTTACCGCAAAGGTTGAGGATATGGACAAGATTATGGGTCTGACGATTGGCGCCGACGATTATGTAACGAAACCGTTTAACCCTGTTGAGCTTGTCGCACGGGTTAAAGCGCAGTTGCGGCGTTATCTGCGCTATAATACAAAGGGCGTTGTTGACGAGCAGGAAGAAGACGCCGTCGAGTATGATTTTTCAGGTTTGATTATCAATAAAGAAACGCATAAGTGCATGCTGTATGGCAAGAACCTTTCGCTTACGCCGACGGAGTTTGCGTTGTTGTGGTATCTGTGCGAGAACAAGGGGCGTGTCGTCTCCTCGGAAGAGTTGTTTGAAGCGGTATGGGGCGAAAAATACTTGGATAACAACAATACGGTGATGGCGCATATCGGGCGGCTGCGGGAGAAGATGAACGAACCTGCACGCAATCCCAAATTCATCAAGACGGTCTGGGGGGTAGGTTATCAAATTGAGTAAGTTGAAGTTTCGCCGTATCAGCAAAAAACAGTTGAGCAGGAGTATTACGACTCATATTTTTGTACGGTTTTTAATTACACTAATCGTGTTCTCTGTCGCGCTCGCGCTGTTGTTTGTCATCGCGGTTGTTATCGGCAGCAGTGTGACCTGGTACAATGTTACCATTTACAATTTTCTGCGCGCGATATTGGACCGTGCGTTCTTATTATACCTTTTCTTCTGGCTGATCGGTTTTTTTGTCATCCTGTTTTATTACTGGCGCAAGACGATGGGCTATATCGAGGATATTACGAACGCCAGTTACCGCATCACGTCGCCGAATGAAGAATTAATTATGTTGCCGGCGGAGTTAAAGCCTGTTGAGGACCAGCTCAATCAGATTAAATTCGATATGCTGCGCAATCAGCGCGCAGCCAAAGAAGCGGAGCAGCGCAAAAACGATTTAATCGTCTATCTGGCGCATGATCTGAAGACGCCACTGACTTCCGTGTTGGGATATTTGACGTTATTAAAAGATGAGCGTGAAATCTCGGAAGAGACTCAGACGAAGTATTTGAATGTGGCTTATGACAAAGCGGTGCGGCTTGAAGAGCTGATCAACGAGTTCTTTGAAATCACGCGATTTAATTTGTCAAACATTATCTTAGAGCAGGGGCCGGTGAATCTGGCACGCCTGCTGGAACAGCTGACATATGAGTTTGTGCCGATGCTGAAACCGAAGTCGTTGCAATATGACCTTAGGATGGAGGGTGAGCTTACTCTTACAGGAGACAGCGATAAGTTGGGGCGCGTATTCGATAATTTGATGCGCAATGCGATCAGCTACAGTTATGAAAACAGTACGATTTTGATTACGGCAAAACGTGAAGCAGAACAGCTTCACATCTGTTTTATTAACGACGGCAATACGATACCGCCGCAAAAGCTCATTCGTATTTTCGATCAATTTTACCGGTTGGATACGTCGCGCACGACAAAATCCGGCGGTGCGGGATTGGGACTGGCGATTGCAAAGGAGATCATCGAGCTGCATCATGGCACGATCAGCGCCGAAAGTGAAGGCAATAAAATTATTTTAAAAGTTATTCTGCCGGCATCGTAGGAAAATCGTAAGAAATTCGTGATGGTTTATCGAGATTTCTTTTAACAAAAGCGAGAGAACATTTTGACCCACTTTGATAAGATTGGATTATCAAAGTGGTTTTTTTATTTTGTGAATTCGGAGGTAAAAAATATGAATCGTAAGAAAATTGCAGTAATCTTTGGCGGTGCGTCGCCGGAATATGAAGTGTCTTTAAAGAGTGCGGCGGCAGTGATCGCCAATATGAATACAAGGCGGTACGAGCCGGTCTTAATCGGTATTACGCGTGGTGGACAGTGGCTGCGTTATTATGGAATTGCACAAAATGTAGAAAACGATACGTGGCATACGCATGGAAACCTGTGTGTTCCCGCGATTATTTCACCCAGTCGTGAAGTCGGCGGAATATTGGAGTATTGCCGGGGAGAATATCAGACGATGCACATCGATGCGGCGTTTCCTGTGCTGCATGGGCGCTACGGTGAAGATGGCACGGTGCAGGTGCATTTTGTCCCGCAGAAGGTCCGCTA
>CALGIV010000234.1 GCA_937914785.1 uncultured Eubacteriaceae bacterium
GGAGCATAAGATGACCGGCATTTTAAACGGGATTGACTGTAAGCGGTACGATCCCGTATCGGACGATGCGCTTTATGAAAATTATTCGGCAGAAAGTGTGCATAAAAAACGCGCCAATAAAGACAGGACAGCCGCGGAATTTGGCCTGAACGCGGACTTGCCGCTCGTTGCAATTATTAGCCGCCTGGTCGCTCACAAGGGCATGGATATCGTGATGCAGTCGATGGAAGAGCTGCTTAAAGAAGAAACGTTCTCTTTCGTCGTCTTGGGCCGTGGTGAACGCAAGTATGAAGATTATTTTAAGATGCTGCAATTTCGTTATCCGGACAGAGTGACTGCGCGCATCGAGTATGATGAAGTGTTGGCGCGCAGGCTTTATGCGGCGGCAGATTTTTTATTGATGCCGTCTAAAAGCGAGCCGTGCGGGCTCGCGCAGATGATCGCGATGCGTTATGGTACGGTACCCGTCGTCCGGCGTGTCGGCGGCTTGCGGGATTCTGTTACGGACATCGATCATGGTGGCTGCGGCATTGCCTTTGAACGTTTTGAAGCCGGAGCGATGAAGGAAGCGCTTGGCCGGGCGATGAAAGCGTATGGACAAAAAGACAGCTGGGCGGGGTTGGTAAAAGAAAATATGCTTTTGGATTTCGGCTGGAATGTATCGGCCTTGTCTTACGGCGCGCTTTATAAAGGTTTATATCAAGGGATGGGAGCAAAATCCTTATGAGTGCAGCATACACAAAGGGTGAAATTAAGCGGCGGCTTGAAAGCACGTTGATACGGCGTTACAGTGCGGGATTAAATACGGCTACCGGCCGGCAGCTCTATGGGGCGGTCGCTGCAGTGGTGCGCGATATCCTGCTTGAAAAGCGGCGTTCTTTTGAAGTTGAGGTGGAAGCAAAAAAACAAAAACGCGTCTATTACCTGTGTATGGAGTTTCTTATCGGGCGCTCTTTAAAGAATAATCTGTTCAATTTGGAGCTGACGGATATATTTTCGGAAATAATGGAAGAAAATGGGGAAAATATACACGAACTGTTTGCATATGAACCGGACCCGGGTCTGGGCAATGGCGGGTTGGGGCGGCTTGCAGCCTGCTATATGGACAGCCTGACAAGCTTGGGCTATTCGGTTATGGGGTTTTCGATCTGTTACGAATATGGTTTCTTTCGCCAGCGCATCGTCGACGGGTGGCAACTGGAAATGCCGGATTTATGGCTGCAGGATGGCGGGGTGTGGTTGGTACGGCGCGACGACATCGCTTTCGACGTCTTATTCGACGGAGTTGTTGAAGAACGATGGACAGAAAATGGATGCGACATCATTTATCGGGATGCCGACGTCGTAGAAGCTGTCGCCTATGATATGGTGATTTCCGGTTACGGCGTTGAAGGCGCAAATACGTTGCGGCTTTACGCTGCGCACGATAAGGCGAATTTCGATATGGAGTCCTTTACGAGCGGTAACTATGCACGCGCTACACAGGAGAATGCGGATGCCGAACTGATCTCTAAGGTGCTTTATCCGGCCGACAATCACCCTCAGGGTAAAACGCTGCGATTGAAGCAGCAATATTTTCTCGTATCTGCCGCAGTGCAAAATATCTTGAACATTCATTTAAAAGAGTATAAAACATTGGATAATCTGGCCGAAAAGGTCGTCATTCATATCAACGACACGCATCCGGTGATGTGTATACCGGAGTTGATGCGCCTGTTTATGGATGTTTATGGCTACGGCTGGGAGGAAGCATTTGATATCGTGATCAGAACAGTGGCCTATACGAATCACACGATTTTGGCCGAGGCACTGGAAGTCTGGCCGGAAGAATTATTGCGCGAACGCCTGCCGCGGATCTATGCGATCATCGCAGAGATCGACCGGCGGGCGCGCGTTAAATTGGAAAAGGACTATGGCAGGTCGGAAGAGCAAGTCGAGCGTATGGCAATTTTGTCCGGCGGACAGGTGCGTATGGCCAATCTCGGTGTGTTTTGCGCTTTTTCGATCAATGGGGTTTCAGCGCTGCACGCTCAGATTTTAAAGGAAGAAGTCTTCAACGATTTTTATGATATCTGGCCGCAGAAATTCAGCGGTGTGACAAACGGGATTGCCCACCGGCGGTGGCTGGCACAGGCCAATCCGGCATTGGATAAGTTAATTGAAAGCCTGATCGGCAGGGCGTATCTGACAGATGCCGGTGCGCTTAAGGCATTGCAAAGGTATGCCGATGATGAAGAGGTATTAAGGCGGCTCGGCAAAATCAAACAGGCAAACAAGAGCCGTTTGGCGGAGTAT
>CALGIV010000235.1 GCA_937914785.1 uncultured Eubacteriaceae bacterium
GTCACCCTGTGCGACGCCGAGCAACACCGTCAACCCCTGCGCAATCTCTGAGACAACTTGTCCCGCTACCGTAACGGACGACTGTTTGACGCGCTGGACAACCGCTCTCATCGCCTACATCCTGACAATGCTGCGCACATCCTTCTGCGCTTCCAGCTTCTTTACCAGTTTATTTAAATCATCCACACCCCTTACTTCCAGCACGACATCAAAGTAGGCGATATCGTCTTCCGTGCTCTTGGCATTTAAGGCATGGATAGGCACCTTCTCATCGGCGAAAATCTTTGCAATAACGCCCAGCACGCCGGAATAGTCGTTGGCTTCTATCAAAATTTTTGCCGAGAAAGCAGCGTTATCCACCGTCTGCCACTCCACATTGATCAGCCGTTCTTCATTTTGCATATTGATGACGTTCGCGCAGTCGATGCGGTGTACCGTCACCCCTCTTCCACGCGTGATAAACCCGATGACATTATCGCCGGGAACAGGATTACAGCACCGCGCCATACGCACCGCCATACCGGATTGCCCGCCAATTTTGACGGATTGCTCGATTGCCGAATGTTTTCTGCTCGGCGCTTTTGTTTTGATCTCCACCTCTTTCGGCGGAAAATCCTCTTCAAAGTCCAGGATAATTTTACGTACGATCTGGCCGGCCTTGATGCCGCCATAGCCGACGGCCGAATACATATCCGCCACCGTATTGTAATTAAACTTTTTAATCGCATAATCCCAGAACTTTTGATTGCCGAACTTTTCGATGGTATAACCCAGGCGCTTGATCTCGCGGTCGACCATCTCCTTGCCCTTGATAATGTTTTCTTCGCGCTCCGCCTTTTTAAACCAGTTTCGAATCTTGTTTTTCGCATGTGAACTCTGAACGATCTTCAGCCAATCGCGGCTTGGGCCTTTCGAATTCGGCGAAGTTAAAATTTCGACGATATCACCGTTTTTCAGCCGATAAGACACCGGCACGATCTTGCTGTTAATCTTTGCTCCGACGCACTTATGCCCTACATCACTGTGAATGCGGTAGGCAAAGTCCAGCGGACAGGAGCCGCGCGGCAGGTTCTTCACATCACCCTGCGGTGTAAAAACATAGACCTCATCGGAAAACAAATCGCCCTTGATGATATCGTAAAAAGCGTCGGAGTCCTCCACTTCGTTATTCCATTCCATTACCTGGCGCAACCAGGCCAATTTTTCGTCAAATGAATTTTTATCCACACGGCGGCTGCCGGCCTCTTTATACTTCCAGTGCGCCGCAACCCCGTATTCGGCAATGCGGTGCATCTCATGCGTGCGAATTTGCACCTCGACAGGATGGCCGTTCGGCCCTATGACCGTCGTGTGCAATGACTGGTACATATTCGGTTTCGGCATCGCGATATAGTCTTTAAACTTCCCCGGCAGCGGCGTAAACGCCGTGTGCACGATGCCTAAGACCGCATAACAGCTCTGAATATCCTCGACGAGCAGGCGCACGGCAAGCAGGTCATAAATCTCTTCAAAACTGCCGACGCGCTGCATTTTACGGTAAATGCTGTAGTAGTGTTTTGCGCGGCCTTCAATCGTATAGTCCACGCCACTGTCCTTCAGCTTCAGCTTCAACAAATCGATGAATTGATTGACATTTTTTTCACGCTGTTCGCGGTTTTGTGCCACTTTACGTGCGATCTCGTAATACGCTTCCTCATTCACATATCGAAATGATATGTCCTCCAACTCCCACTTAATGCGAAACATCCCCAGACGATGCGCAATGGGAGCGTAAATGTCCAGCGTTTCCTGAGCTTTTATTTTCCGCTTATCAGGCGTTAAATATTTTATAGTGCGCATATTATGAAGCCTGTCAGCCAATTTTATAAAGATGACGCGAACATCCTGCGCCATCGCGATAAGCATTTTGCGAAAGTTTTCGACCTGCGCTTCTTCCTTCGTATTAAACTGCAATTTGCTGATCTTCGTCACACCGTTGACAATATCGGCGACTTCTTTGCCGAAACGTTCGACGATATCTTCATACGTATAATCGGTATCTTCCACGACGTCGTGCAGGAGTGCCGCACAGATTGAAATTGCATCAAACTGCAAATCCGCGAGAATATGCACGATGGCAACCGGATGGATCAGATAAGCTTCGCCGGATTCACGCTTCTGACCGGTATGTGCCAACTCGGCAAATTCGTAGGCGCGCTTAACAAAGGCGACATCGTCGTCATTTAAATACGTCCCGACATGTTCTATGAGCTTATCCAGCATTTTCAGCACTCCTTTCTATCAGTTTGTCCCTTCTGCCACAGCCTCCCCAACGGCAAAATCAGGCTTTTGTATATCATATAATTTTATCATAATATCGCTGCTATTCAAATCTTTTTTTTCATTAACAGACAGTTTTTCCAATAAAATCAGATCATTTTGGCGATCGTATGTATAATTGAGAAGCGAAAGCGATGCAAAAACATCGAGAGCCAATCGCAAGTTTACATAATCCACACGATACTGACCGCAGCCATTCAAATGCCGGACAAACCCGTACAGGCTGTTACTGCAAACCTCACTAATTTCCTCCAACCGCGTAAACACAAACCCTAAAAACGCCCTGTTGAGGCAAAACATCTCATCGCGGTATGGCTTTGAACGCCGCAGTACGGCATAATTTACTTCTTTGTAAAGCGCCTGCTCAAGCGTATCGAAATAATTGTATTCTGCCACTGCGATGCGCCGGCCGGCCGGCAATTTTGTCGGACACATCAGGATATAGCGTTTGTCCTTTTCTTCATCCGGCACTTCATTAAAGCAGATGTGCCATACCTCTTCCTGCCCGCGATGCCGCAGGCACCGTTGTATTCGTTTCAGCATCTCATAGCTGTAGGCGACGATGACCTCAAAGTCGTCTTTTTGAATCACATCTTCCACGCGCAGCGTTATGGCACCTATATCAGGAGTATATTCTTCTTCGCGGTAAAATGTTATAAAGTGTTCATAAAGCGCTTCCTGATATTCTTTTAAGAATTCCTCATAAAAGAAAATATCTTTAATTTCATATTCGACCGATGTGATATTGCGAAAGCGATTGACCGTCGGATAAAACAAAATATCCGCCTTGTCTGTCTTGCGAATATGCTCAAAGCTTTCGCTCTGAGAAAACGCCACGCCGCGCACCATACAGCCGTCCGCCTGCACGTTGCAGGAAATGTGCTCGCCCGTTGCGCCCATTGCCGATATTTTTGAAATCGCGCATCCGTTTAAGCGCAACACCGGTTTGGGGTTCCGGTAGCCAAAAGGCGCCATCAAATTTAATTCCGAAATAAACTTTTCCGTAAAGACGGGGCGATCGCTCACCGCATCATATTGGCGTTTAAAGCGAAACAGTCGCCCAATGTCCTGCGCACGGGCATACTCGTTCAATCTGGCATCAAACTCCTCAAGCCTGTCTGCATTCAACGAAAAGCCCGCCGCCGCACTGTGCCCTCCAAATCGCAGCAGGCAGTCGGAGGCACTTAAAATCGCTTCATAAATGTTAAAGCCGACGATACTGCGCGCCGAACCTTTACAAATGCCGTCCTCGCCGATCGAGAGCAACAGAAACGGGCGGTTATACGCCTCAGCGAGGCGGCCTGCCGTAATGCCGATGACGCCTTCGTGCCATCCTTTTTGGGCAATAACCCAAATATCCTTTGATTCAATGCCCGCTTCTTTAACGAAAGCATCCGCTTCCTCATAAATCTCCTTTTCGGTCTGTTGGCGTACTGCGTTGATTTTCCCGAGCAAAGCCGCTTTTTCACGCGCTATCTCCGGAGGATCACTGCAAAACATCGCCACGGCCTCGTTTGCGTTCGTCATCCGCCCCGCCGCATTAATACGCGGCGCAATGCGGTAGCCGATATGCCCCGCTTCCAGCTCCTCCGGCTTAACAGCAGCATCTTCAAACATCTGAATCAACGCCGCGTTCTTCGTCTTACGCGCAGCGCGCAGGCCCAATGCCGTAAGGTGCCGGTTCTCTCCCGTCAGCGGTACGATATCGGCTACCGTGCCGATCATTGCAAAACTCAATAACTCTCCGCTGTCCGCTGCGCCCAACTGCTCCTTAACCAGCGCCACCGCCAACTTACAGGCAACGCCGGCACCGCATAAATCTTTGTTCGGATATTTCTCTCCGGCAACCTTCGGATTTAAGATCGCCACAGCCTGCGGCAATTCTTCCGGCGCCTCGTGGTGGTCGGTAATGATCGTATCGATGCCCTTTTGCGCCGCATACGCAATCTCCTTTTCGGCATTGATGCCGTTGTCCACGGTAATGATCAGCTTATACCCTTCTGCATGCAACTTTTCGATCACTTTTGTATTCAACCCGTAGCCGTCCTCAAAACGGTCCGGCAACAGATAATCGATAGATTCATAAACCGGCCTTATCGTCGAATACAGAATGCTCACGCCCATAATCCCGTCTGCGTCGTAGTCGCCATAAAGAACGATGCGTTCCTTTTTTGTCATAGCCTCTTGAATACGCTTTACCGCCACTTGCATATCCGCAAATAAGAAAGGACTGAACAGCTTATCTTCACTGGAAAACAGGTATTCCCGCGCCTGTTCAACTGAAGTTATCCCCCGGCTCACGATCAGACGCGCGACGGCGGGCGCGATGTTCAGCTGCTGCGCGATATTCTCAGCAAAGCCGTCATCTTTGTGTTCATTTCTTTTTTCCCAGAGGGTATACTTTTGCATAATCCACCTTATAAAGTTACCAAAAAAGCCCGTCTCATTAAAATTAATGAAAAGGACTTTTGTTAGCACTATCGTTTATTTATTTCGCCAGCTGTCTTTTCTTTTTCTGGCTGTTATCGACCGCTTTGCGCAATTTATACCAAATTGGTGCTGCGAGGAAAAGCGACGAATACGTGCCGCCCAAGAATCCCACAATCAGTGGCAAGGCAAAGCTTTTCACATCATCCACGCCCAACACATACAGTGTCGTAATCGTCAGCAATGTCGTAATCGAGGTGTTGATACTCCTGCGCAGGCACTGCTGAATACTGTCGTCAACGAGGTTTTCGTAATCGTACTTCTTGTACCGCTTCCTGTTCTCGCGCACGCGGTCAAAGATGATAATCGTGTTATTGATCGAATAACCCAAAATTGTCAACAACGCGGCGACAAACGGCGTATTGACCTGAATTCGGAAAATTGCGAACATGCCGACGACCAGCAAAATATCGTGCAATAAGGCGATAATCGCTGCGACGCCGAACAAAAACTCAAACCGGATCGTAATATAGACCAACATACAGACGACAACGACGATGCAGGCCATAATCGACTGATAGGTGATCTCGCCGCTCATCGACGCACTGACTTTATCGACCTGTGGCGCCAGAGTTTCTTCATCCACATCAAAAGCTGTCTGAATTTCTTCAATCATCAACCGGCGCTCTTCTTCCGTCAAATCCAATTTCGAGCTGATGATCACTTGCGTCATAGTATCTCCGGCCGCCGTGATCTCCGCTTCCTTATCATAATTGTCGACAATAGCGCGCACTTCACTCGTCTCGAACGTTCTGTCCAGCTCCATCGTCATAATCATACCGCCTGCAAAATCCAGGCCGAAGTTCAATCCAAACGTAAAGATAAAGACGAGCCCTACAAGGATAATGACCGCTGAAATAATAAAGAAAATCTTCGCATTCTTTGCTATCGATACTTTCATTGCGTCACCTCTTTTACACCATAACATTTATGCGAATTTAAAATGTTGGTGCCCTGCATAATCTTCATCAGCTTCTTTGTTACCGTCAGCGAAGTAAACATACTGACAATAATCCCGATCATCAATGTCAGAGCAAAGCCCTTTACCGTACCTGTACCCATCAAAAACAACACGACCGCTGCGATGATCGTCGTTACGTTCGCATCGATGATGGAAGCAAAGGCGCGGGAAAATCCGGTATTGATCGACGGCAATAACGTCTTGCCAAGCATCATCTCTTCACGCACACGCTCAAAAATGATGACATTCGCATCCACGGCCATCCCGATCGACAGCACAATGCCCGCAACACCCGGCAGCGTTAATGTGACCTTCATCAAAGACATAATGAACAGATATAAAATAATATAGATGCTCAACGCAATGCAGGATAAAAATCCCGGCACGCGATAGATGATGATCATAAACACGAATACCAACAGGATTCCGATCGCCGCCGCACGCAGGCTGCTCTGAAGTGCGTTTTGCCCAAGCGTGGCCCCGATCGTCTTAACCTCGGCAACCGTCAGTTCCACAGGCAGCGCTCCGGCCTTAATCAGCATCGCCAGGTTGGACGCTTCCGTAATGCTGCTCATCCCTTCAATGATGGCCTTGCCGTCTGTTATCACGGCATTTACCGTAGGCGCCGAGATCACCTCACCATCCAGCTTGATCTCTATGATCTGGCCATAATATTGTTCCGTCGCCTCGGCAAACAGTTTCGCACCATTCTCCGTAAACTCCAGGCTTACGACCGGTGTTTCCACGCCGAGCGAAGAAGTCTGATAAACCCCCACGGCGTTTTTCACATCTTCACCTGTCAGAAGAATGCCTCCATCCGGCGAGACAAATTCCACCTGTGCCGTCTTACCGATCAGCTCCAACGCCTCTTCCTGATCGGTAATATCCGG
>CALGIV010000236.1 GCA_937914785.1 uncultured Eubacteriaceae bacterium
GCACAGGGGATGCCGGTCAGCAAAAATAAAGCGGAAGCAGCCGTTTTTGTCTTCAGCTTTGCCGGTGCTTGGCCGATATAAGTAGTCCGAATAAAGATGACGACCATAATGGCCGTTATAGCGCATAGAATTAACGGTGCAGTCATAAGAGAGCCCTCCTTATTATTGTTCCCTGGTATGTAATAAATCCATATGTGAGTATATAAAAAAGTATATCATTTCTTTTAGATTGATACAACGAGCTGTTTTAGAGCACAATTAAGAATTATAAAAATACAATTAAATAAAAACAGAATTTTGTTAATATTTTTTTAATTAAAGGAGCACATTTGTGCTCCTTTAATTTAGTAAGTCCCTTATTTGTTTTTCTAATGTACGATTTACTGCATTCGTTCCACCGAGTACAATGGCTTTTTTTGTCGAGCTCTCCCATATATAATTTGCCGTTTTTTCAGGCAGACTGCTTGCCTTGCCGTCAATTAAAATTATTGGACTTTGATTACGAGCTGCTGCTACACCACCTGTCAACGCGTCGGCAAAGTTTGTACCTGTTGCAATAAAGATACTGTCATTGTAAGTGTCTGAGAAAAAGTGTTTCTGAATTTCTATACAGGTGTCATAACGGCTATTGCCGGACAGGCGCGTGACGCGGTGGGTCGTGGTAAGCTGTTTTTGCACGGCATTGCTGACGACACTGCTGCCACCAACGATGATGACCTTATTGGCTTTAGCCAGAATCCGTTGAGTTTCCGCTGGAATGTTGTTCTTATCGGTAAAGATAATAGGGCATCCTTCTAATGCTGCCCCCGGTCCGACGCCTAAAGCATCAGGATAATTTAGTCCATAAGCCAATATAACAGTATCAAATTGTTGTCTTTTAGTCTGCCTCAACAGTTCGTTGGCGATAGCTTCCGCAGTGCCATAGCGATTGTTGCCGGAAAGTCGCGTGACGTTGTATTTGGATTTCAAACTGTTTTCAATACTTTGGCTGACTGCACTGCTTCCGCCTAAAATGATAATATTTTTTGGTTCTAGGCGGTTAAGCTCGGCTTGGGTTTCCGGGTGGATTGTATTGCCGCTGACCATCAGCACCGGGGCGTCCAGTTCATACGCCAGTGGTGTGGCTGCCAGGGCATCGGGGAAATTCAGGCCGTTGACCAAAATAACGGTTTCGGTTGAAACAAAGGAAACCTGACTGATGGCTGCTGCTGTGCCAAAGCGGTCGTCGCCGGAGACGCGCAGTGATGGTAAGGTGTCTTTATATGTGGCCCCGACAACAATAATTTCATTGTACTGCGAGTCGTCAAGGTCAGGTAGTGTGATGGTGGCGTTGGCGCAATAAATATCTGAAACTATATGAGTATATTCTGCTGGTTCCACAGTCCATTTGTCAAATACTACTGGACCTGAATACCTTCTATAGGCGCGAATTGGTATCTTTGTATGTGGTTTATAGGTACCGCTACCGTCACTGTAGTATATATATAGAGTAAAAGTGGGCGCATCACGATACAATGCTGTAATCGTTGTATCTTTAGGAGGCATTCGAAACGTGATACTGGGTTTGTTTTCTAAAGGCCAGATAGTAGAGGACCAGCAATCGAAAACTTTATCTGCTGGTGGGGAATTTGCAGTAATCGTAACATATTCGCCTTCTTCATACTGCCCACTTCCAGTACCGTTTGTAACTACTAATGAATATTTTGGAACTGTTCTTACTCGGATTGTAAAATCTATTGTTGCAAAAGATACGGCATTGGTTGCGGTGACGCGGATAATTGTATCTCCTGTTTTTTCATAGAAGGAAGGGCGAACAGTCAGTTTTCCGGTAGCACTATTAAGTGAGATCCAATTAGGCAGTGCATTGCCATTTGCCAGAGTTGCTGAAAATCTGGGCGAGGGCTTACCTGTCGCAGTGATTGTTAATGAAGATTCCAGTCCTTGTTCGACACTTAATATTGTGGAGGGGCTTGTAATAACGGGGGCGGTTCCTGGTGTTGCAATAACAGGAGTTGAGGCATTGGACCACCGTTTACCATTAAAAGCCCATACTCGAAATGAATAGCTTGTTCCGTTGTTTAACCCTGTAATCTCCTTTGAAGTCGCAGTAATATTATCAATTATTTGAGGAGAGCCGCCTTGTGTCGGTTCGCAGCGAACCATATATTTTATGATATTGCTACCGCCGGTATCAGTAGGTGCGTGCCAGTTTAACGTAGCGTTAGCATCTCCTATCGTTACACTTAGGCTATCAGGACTGTCAGGCGTTGCAGGAGTGATAGTAATACTAAACGGTTTTATATCTTCATCGGCGTCATTTGTTGCCTTTACAATAAAATTAGAAGTGCCGATAGCTGTTGGTGTGCCGGAAATAACGCCGGTATGTTCGTTGAGAGTTAAGCCGGCGGGTAAATTACCGTCTGTGATTTCCCATTCAACTGGTGTGGCACTGGTTGCCTCGAGTGTAGCTGAGTAAGGTGATTCATAAATACCTGACAGCATTGGCGAAGCATTTATAATGGCGGGTTTTGACGCGGTTGGTACTGTAAAGGCTTTGACACGCAAGCAACCAATTTTGCCGAGTATAGAATTACTGACATCAAACCAGGTATTATTATTGTATGAGTAAAAACTTTCTCCAGGGTTTGCTTGTCGAATGGACGTTTGGATTGTATTCGATATAGTAGTTGCGTAAGAAATCGGGAGCCTAACGTTATCTTCTTCGACTTCACTCATAATTTTGACGACAACAGAAAACTTTTGTCCTTCATTAATGAATATAGATTCTTCAAGTGGCACTGTTCGATAACCGCTGTGTATTGTTCTGCCGGTTTGATTAGCGACTAAAGTGCCTGATGTCGGCTTTGTTATGGGAGTTGCCCCATCCCAAGTGTAGATGCTGATTTCATATGAGATACTGACATTGTCGGTAAAAAAAGATACTGCAACAAGTTCTTCGTTTTTTCGTGCCGTAAAGACATTGGCCATATATGCTGTGTCGCTATCTTCAGCGGTAGACGAGAGAGCAGCACTAAAAGTTGTACCGTCATATTGATAGATATTTTGATAGGCATTGCCGGGTTCAAAATCATATGCAGTAGCTGCGTTTTTATCAATGTTGGCGGATTTGTCATAATAAGATAAATAGAAATATCCATTATCCCCCCAAATGGGCCCCCAGCTGTTTTTGACGATCCAAGCACCAGGTCCTTCAGGTAGTGAGGTAGTACTGGTACCGTTTTGACCGCCGAAATTCGACGTTGCAAAAGTGTCGTCCCAACCGACGACTGTCACCGCATGGTTTCGTCCCATATAGCTGCTGGCACAATAGTAAGCATTCGTTGTACTGTTAAAATATATTGAATTATAATAGCTGGATTCAGGCGCATAGTATGAAATGGTGACAGAGCCGTATGTCATAATCAGGTTTTTAATGCTGTCATGATCGGTCATTGGCACCCAGTAAGCGTTGGTCATAATAGCATTATTGGAGTTGTAAGCATAGTCGGGATTGATGGTAAGTGATGGACCATTCGCAATTAAATCTGTATAAGGTGCTGCTGATTCATCGGTTGTCCCAACGCCTTTTGCTAAAACCGGTGTTGCTATAAAAGTATTACCGCCCACATTGTAGATACTATTGTCGGTGATATTTTTATTTCTTTCGCCTTGCAGCAAGCCCAACGGGTCAAGTGCGTCGGTATATGTAAAATAGACAAGCTGTAATTCTGATAAATCTGTTTCAATCGGCCAGCCGTGGTTCATAATCAGGTCGCTTTCTGCTGCGCTAATCGGCGCGAAAGCCCAACAGGTTCCATAAGGGTTTTGATCTTTCACATCAGTGACATAGCCTAATGTACGAGAGTCGTAAGAAGGTGGCAGGTTTTGCGCTTCCGGGCCTGATATGTTTCCAGGAAGGCTGGGCACTTCTGCAAGCCAATCCAAATATCCGTATTGGGAAGGTTGGATATCGGCGATGTCTTCTGGGTTGATGCGATGTTCTAATTCTAAATCCGGGAAATCTTCATTTGCACCGACGCCATAAGGAATCAGCGTAAGCAGCAAGAGAAACAGCAATATTGGAATCAGATACTTCTTAATACTAATCGATTTCATTTCCTTTCCTCCTGAAAGATTGAATATGTTAATCGTTTGTATAAAATAGTATAAAACATTTGGATACTTTTGACAATTGAATAGTTTAAAGATGACAACACTAGATGTGTAAAAGTATCCATGTTTAATAAATGTTCTTTAACATCGAAATTGGTTTTTATATTATTTTTGACAAGGATGGCTATTAAGACAAGCGTATTAGGTTGACCTTAGGTAGCGTGTTTATCGATTATGCATATAATAACAGTGAGCATAATTGCTAAATCTAAACCCGAAAGGAAAGATAAAATGGGATTAGTAAGTTCCAATAAATCTATTGGTAATGTTACCGAAATAAAATGCCGTGATACGCTTCAAGTAACTCTTGGCCTCACTGCGGCACCTGATATCGTTGACAATCCTGTAGATATTGTTTTAATACTCGACCGTTCCGGAAGTATGTCCGGAACCCCTTTTGCTGATTTAATAACCGGTGTGGATCTCTTTGTAGATATGATAGCTGCCGCTACCGGCGGAGCGCCCGATTCGATTGACGGAGGAAGCCGCATTGGCATTGTCAGCTTTGCTACTACAGCAAGTCAGGATACCGGGCTGATAACCTCGGTTTCTAATTTAAAGAACTCCGCAGCGGCGTTAATTACCGGAGGTTCTACGAACCATAGTGATGCTTTTTCAGCCGCTACGACGCTTTTAAGCGGCTCTTCCAACCGGAAGATTTTTGTGATGTTTACCGATGGCGTGACCACCGCCGGGCCGGATGCTGCTCCTTTTGCAGAAGCTGCCAAATTGGAAGGCATTACCATTTATTGTATCGGCCTGGATGGCTCTGGCGGTGTTGATGTCAGTGCGCTGAATGAATGGGCGAGCGACCCTGATTTTACGCATGTCGCAGTAACGCCGAACAGCGCTGAATTAGAGCAGCTTTTTGCAGATCTGGCCATCAATATTTCAAACACGGGCGCAACGAATATCGTTATTGAGGAAATCATAAACCCGGATTTTGAAATTATTGGCATTCCAGCGCCCTCGACAGGTATCGTCTCACAGCTGACTCAAACCTCATTTGAGTGGCGAATCGATCAACTCGGCGTTACGGCAAACGAAAGTGCGACTGTGACGTTTACGATACAGCATATAGCAGACAGTACGGGAAGCAAGGCCGTAGATGAGTCGATTTCATATACGGATGCGGAAGGTAATGTGGCCAACTTTGCAAATCCGACAGTCTTCGTCGACTGCAGAGAAGTCGTCAACGCAGATGAATGTTCTGTTCCTGTCGACATCGTGGTCTCCGGCTGCGAGAGCTTTATTGAGTTTAATGCCGGTGAAATATCTTTAGAAGCACTGGGGCGTATACTGCAGTTGGACGTTACTATTTTAAACGTTTGTCCCAATAAACGTGTTGCTTTGGCCGTCATTCTTTATGAGCTGGATCAAAGCGATATAGAATACTCGCGTGGGATGAAGACTTATACGATTCCGGCTCACGACGCACAAGAGTGTAAAGACGTACTTGTTCAATGTGTTCGTTTTATTCTTCCTGAAGATTTGGATGTTTCAGGTGGAACGGCAGATGGTATTTGCAACGAACGTAATTTCAGAGCTCGAATTTTTGCTCACTATATCGACAGCGATTTTCAGTGCTGTCCCCCAGTTATTTCTTAAAACTTTTTCCTATATAAATTTTTAATAAACAGAAGTGGCATGAGCTGCTCCTGTCAAGTTTTAATCAAATCAATTCAATTCTTTTATTTTATATCTGAGTTTTTCCAGTATAGGCGGAAATAAGACTTTTTTTACTCCGGCGAGCGTAGGATTTTCGCCATGTTTGGAGGTGTGTGAACTATTGGATTTATAATGAGATATTCAGATCTTATCTATGGCGATATTGTTTTTACAGGCAATACGCTGGGGTTGTCGAGAGGGATTTATCCGCGGCAGCCTGGTCGGGAATGTATAGCGGGCGCGTTTATTGCCTCGGATGGCGGAGTATGCGGCGCGTTTCCGCCGCAGACGACGTGCAACTTTATAGAAAACCAATCGGAAGCGTTGCTCCGCCTTCCTTCGGGTGCCGAAGTTGTATATGCTGAGCTGATCTGGGGCGGCACATCAAGAACAGAGGCCGGCTCGGTTGAAAGCAATATTGACGATAGTATTCTTTTTACTGTAGCAGGTGATGTGGCCGCAGAGATTGCCCCTGATCCTGCGACTCGTTTTGAGGGTCAAATGGTCTCCGGCACAAATGTATTCACCTACACCCGTTCGGCCGATGTAACCGCCCTTGTTAAAAATGCCGGAGCCGGCACTTACAGCGTGGGCAGGGTGCCTGCTTTTCTCGACGGAAGTGACAGCACGTCTCGGCAGTCGGGGTGTGTTGGGTGGACTCTTGCGGTGGCCTATCGCTTGAACGAGCAAGAGTCAGCAGCCAAAACAATTGCTCTTTATGTAGGCAGCCTTGCTGCGAAACAGTATGAAGAGCCGGTCTCTTATGCCTTTACCGGTTTTTTAACACCGGAACCACCGGCCGGAGCGCGATTGTTGCTCAGCGCCGCTGAGGGTGATTATATCTTAAAAGGAGATCAAATTTTTTTCTCGACCCCCGGCAATGTCTTAGCCGATGTGCCCCTTTCAGGGCCAAATAACCCCGCGAATAATTTTTTTGCATCCCAGATAAACGACAGCAAAGGTGAGCTGGATACTGCCGGAAGCTTTGGAGATCGCAATCATCTTCGCGCAACATCGTCCGGCGATATATTTTATGGAACGAGTGCCGGAAGACAGGGGTGGGATATCACCAACGTGGATATTTCCGGTCATCTGGATGGTGCCAGAGACAGCGCTGTGTTAAAAATAAGCACTGTGGGCGATAGCATCCTGTTAAACGCCGTTGCATTGTCAATGGATATGCGATTGTCGCCTCCTGCGATTGTGATTATAAAGTCCGTCGATCGCTCTTATGCGATAGAAGGCAATGTGATCGATTATAGCATTGAGGTTCGAAACAGCGGTGGTACAGATTTAAGTACTATCATCATTAAGGATGTGTTGCCGAGAGGATTATCTTTGTTGCCCGGTACGATTACGTTGGACGGAAAACCTTATTCCGGAAGTTTTGAAGAGGGCATTCAAGTGCCGCAGATTCGTGTTGGTGCAAGTTGTGTGATCGGATATCAGGTTATGTTGAATGCTCGCCTGGCCAGGCAAGGGGAAGTGTTGCTGAACAAAGCTATCGCTGCCGGAGTTTGCAGCGTTTGTGGGCGCAGGGTAGAAGATAGCACCAGCGCCGATATCGATGTTGTTATGGGTAATATTGAAAAGCAGACGGATATCTCAACTGCCCGGTTTGGCGATATCGTTCATTATAAAATAACTTTTACAAACAATTCATCTCTCGATATGGAAAACGTAAAAATAATCGATACAATTCCTCAGGGCGCATCTTTGATACAGGGTTCAATAAGGCCTGCGCCGGCATTGGAAGAGACATTGCAGACAGGAATTTATTTAGGCCGCGTCGCTGCCGGAGCACAGGTGACGCTTGAATACAGCGTAATGATCAATTCGGTTATTCAGGATAAAATCGTCAATACGGCATCTGCGGCATTCAGTTTCCGCGATACCAGAGGGAATATACAGTCAGGTTCTACGCAGCCGGTTGTCAAGGTTGTTACAATCGCCCGGGAAGTTGATTGGGTCGTGCCGTGCATCGATGCTTATTATTTAAACTGGCTGATGAGTATGGCTTCATCAGCAGGATATTGTAAGGAGCAGCCGCTGGAGCAGAGTGTTTGTATGGCGAACTTTTGAGAACGACAGGTTGTGCTTGATTTCTGTCGATAAAATAGTATTTTGAAGCATATAAAAACGGCCGCCGTTTTCGGGTGGCCGTTTTAGTAATTTTTTAATGATTCGTTGCCTTAAGCCTGTTCATATACCTGTTCATACGCTTCGGCTTTTTCTCTCTCTTTACGACCTTGGCCAAGCAGACGTGCCGTGATAATGATCTGAATCAGCGTCAGTATGCCGAAGACGATCGTATACTGGTCGGCCAGCACCATTAAGTTGCGCATATCCTGTGTGAAGAGGAAGACCAGTACACTGGCAATGACTACGATTATCATCAGAATGATGCTTGGCACGCTGATGCGGCGGCGTTCTTCATTTTCATCTCCATCATTATGCTTTCTTTTTCGAACTGCTTTGATCGTTCCGATAATCGCAAAACAGATGCTCAGTATTGTGAGTATCAGGTTCAATAATGCCCACACTGCGTATTCTGTGCCGCCGTAAAGCGGGACTTCAGTATTGCCAATCGTAACGATGGGTTTGCCGGCTTCCTTGATTTCTTTAAGTGTCTCATCCGGTGGTTTGACAGGGGCCCTGCCCGTTGTCCATTTCGCATATAGCGTGGTGTTTTGAACGATCTTGTCTGTATCAAAATTCCAGGCGTTTGTGCACGCAGCCTCTTTATACCAGCCGTCAAAGATATACCCTGTGCGCGTCGGTGACGCCGGCGCGGCGATCGTTGTATCGCTCGGCACATTGGTAATGGGCGCAACGTAGCTGCCGCCCTGTGAATCAAATGTTACCGTGTAAGTTTGCGCTGCGTCTTCCGTCCATTTGGCATACAAGGTGATGTTTGTCGTCACGCGGTCTGCAGCGAAGTTCCACATATTGATGCATGCGGTTTCTTTATACCAGCCGTTAAAGGTATAGCCTTCCTTTGCCGGTGCTGTTGGTATACGGATTGTCATGTCATAAGGCACGTTGGTGATGGGGGCAACGTAGCTGCCACCCTGCGAATCGAACGTTACCGTATAAGTTAAAACAGGGTCTACAGGATTTGCGGTCCATCTTGCGTAGAGTATAATATTTGTTGTTACCCGGTCTGCATTGAAGCTCCACGCATTTGTACAGGCGGCTTCCTTATACCATCCGCCGAAGGTATACCCTGTGCGTGTTGGTGCTGTGGGTGCACTGACCGTTGT
>CALGIV010000237.1 GCA_937914785.1 uncultured Eubacteriaceae bacterium
TTGATATAGAACCGCCTGAAGAAGAGTAGATAAGAAGAGCTGAGAGGCTCTTTTTTTATTGAGTTGATTATATTGTTCCAAGTGTTTTAAGGTTGTAGAAATAATCATTGTATTGTCGATGAATTGATTGAACTTTCTTAGTTGTTTATTCTTTAAATACTTTACGCTTTTTCAGTAGCTGAAAAACGTAATAAAAGTTGGATGTAAAAACATAGAAGAAAAGGCTTGATTCTATGTTTATTTCCAGCATAGCAGATTGGTTTTAAACCTGGGACTTGAAGTGGTTGTGCCTTGCCTGACCAGTAGTAGAGTCGTTTGCTTTTCATGGTTGAAATGACAGCAAAGCTTTAGTAAGATAAAGTTTGCAATAATATGCGAAAGATATTTAATCATCGTTGAGACGTAATAGTTCGTGAAGCATACGGTCACTTTCCAGAAAGTTCTTATAAAGGATGTAATGTTCTGTGTCGGTATAGGCAGTCTTTTCAATGCCGGTCTCATCAAAAGCGTAGATGGTTGCATTAGGATATGCCAACAGGATTGGCGAGTGGGTCGCGATGATAAACTGAGATTTTTTCTTGACGACCAATTCGTGAATAAGTGACAGCAGTGCAAACTGGCTCATTGGGGACAGGGCGGATTCCGGTTCGTCGAGAATGTAAAGCCCGTTGCCGAAAAAACGATTGGAGGCAAGCGTTAAAAAGCTTTCGCCGTGCGACATTTCATGCAGAGAAGTGCCGCCGTAGCTGGTATGTGGGACAAATGCATCTTCTTCTATCTCGTCGTATTTGCTGGCTACATTGTAAAAGCTTTCTGCGCGCAGAAAAAAACCGTCACGCGCTGCAATGATGCCTTTGGCCAGACGAATGTGGGATGCCAGGGTGGAGTGCGTCGCTTTCGTTTGAAAATTCAGATGTTTCGAGCCGCCTTCGGCGTTAAAACCGTAAGCGACGGCGATGGCCTCTAACAGGGTCGACTTACCGGAGCCGTTTTCACCGACGAAGAAGGTTACAGGCTGTTTGATTTGGAGCGTCTTCAAATGCCGCACGATGGGCAGATTGAACGGGTAAGTGTGCGTATTTTCGGGCGGTGTGACGGTAATGGAACGAATGAACAATTCTCTTTCAAGCATTTGGAATTCCTTTTCAGTGGTATATGGAATTGATTATAGTCTAACTTACGTCTTATTTCAATGTAAAAGGGCAGAGCGCAGAGGTTGTCTTGTGGGAAAACTTGTGCTATGATAAAAAACGACAAGATATGATTTGAGTAGAGATGATATTGTGTAAAACGAATGATGCTTGTAGCGCGTAATGCGTTATGATAAGATAAATACGAGGAGAGGATGGTGTTGATTTGTATTGTAGAAAATGTGGCCAAATCTTAAAAGAAGAAGATTTATACTGCAAGCGTTGCGGTATTTTGATCGAAAAAGACGAGGTGCCGGCGAAGAAGCCGAGGAAAGCATGGTTGATCGTGTTGGTCATCCTTGCAGCAGCTTTTATCATTTTTATGACTGGCTATTTGATGGACAATGTGCCGCTTACAGGCTCGGGGCATGAAACATATGAAATTGCTGATATTGAAGCGATGTTGTTATACGATAAGGCAGAGACGTATCGATTTGAAGATGTGTCTGGCTCATTGGAACGATTTAATAAAATCCTTGCTTTTGCGGATAAAATCGTCGGAAAAGATGCTTATCATATTGCATCTATTTATACGGTGTCAGAGACCGGCCCTGCCTATGTCATCCAGATTGTGCCAAATTCTCACCAGGCACGCTATGACGCGTGGGAAGGTGGGGATGCAACCAATCCCTGGCGTATGATGTTCAGTATGAAAGGCAACGGTTCGGTCAGCGATTTTTATCGCACGATACTGCTGGCTGAAAAGTGGGAAGAAGACGTACGGAAGGCTTTTTTGGATCAGTATGGCGATAGATACTACATGAATGTATCTTATGCACAATTGCGCTATATATCATCGGATACTGCCGGGTTGAAAGGAGAGAACAGGGGTAGTTGGGAGGAAGTTCTCGGTGATTTGTCGTTTTTGGCTTACGATATGAATCATATTAATGTTTTTGTACCGGCCGAGACAAGCCAGGCAGATGCCGAACTGCTTATAGAGGAATTACAGCCTTTTTTGAAAAAATATTATATTCAGGGGTTGAACATTTGCGTTTTAAGCGAGGCTGGTACGTATGAGCGCATTCAGACGGAAGAGGCTACTGGCAAAAACTACTATTTTGTTTCAATGGATGAGGATATTGAAGTGATTTATGGTTATCGTATCGATAAAGAGGGTGCTATTGATCGATCAAGAGAGTAACAAAGCGGTGGCTTTAACAGGACGATGAAAATAAGACAAGAATATTGTGAAATAATTAACAAAAGGTAGTGGATGAGCTTAATAAATGAAGTTATAAAAAGCAAAGGCAGGGAGCCTTTGTTTTTTGCTTGTAAAATATTGGGTGAAATGTTATCGTGAAGTTGGAGGTGAGCTATGTGGCGGATTTGATGAAAGACTTCAGATATTATTCGGAAGCAGAGATGACAACATTGAAAAGCGGGTTGGACGAAGTGCAAAAACAGTTTGCGGCACTTTGGAATGTGCCAGGCAAAAAAGCCAAAGCGGAAGAAGAAGTCTATATTTTAAAGTACCGCTATTTTCCGTCGTATGACCGCAAGCAAATTTGTGCTTTTCTCGATGATGGCGATCAGGATTTACTGCTGGCATATATGCGGGATGTGTCGGCGGAGTTTGGCATTGATGCGGCCGAATGGACTTTGGAGAGAATAGAAGGTGCATTAAAAGAACAGCTGGATAAACGTCTGAGCACGATGGAGCGTATTAATGATGCGCTGTATGAAGATTACGACAAAAATAAGTATGCCTCCTGGGATGATTTCTATTATTTAAGCAGTTGCGATTTTTGGCGGTATAAGTATGAAGCCGGCAGGCTTCGGGCAGTTTTGGAAACAGGTTTTCAGGCGGATTGAAAGATTGAGTAGTAAAATAAAAAAACCAGCGCAATAACAGCGCTGGTTTTTGTTTATTTAATAAAGTTGAATGATCTTTTGGATGACCGTGCTCGCCTGCCGTTCGTAATCCTTTGCCTGGCGGATAAGTTTGATGAGACGTTGTCGAATGTCGATATAACACAGATAGTGTACGGCGTCTTCGGTAGCTGATTCGCCGTGCCGCACGGCTGTCATCTCCATCGCGCATTGTGCGGTCTTTGTCAGCAATGTAGCGGCTTGGTTACAGAGAGTGGATAGGGCAGGATTTTCTATGCCCAGTTGTGTAAAGAAAGCTGCGCCCCAATATCGCCCTTCGCCGACCATCGTCTCGGCGTCTGCCTGGCAAAAGAGCCGTTGAAGTAAAACAGGCGTGATTGTATTGCTTGCAAAGAACCTGTCGTCAGCGAGATCGGCTGCCCAGCTTTCATAAGCTTTTTGACCGGTGCGGTATGTGCCTTTAGCGTTTGCTGTCAGCGTATCGTATATTAATTGAAGCGTATCTTTTATACTCGTTGCCGGCACCTTCTCCTTAAGCGTGATGACGGCTGCGGCTGTCTCCCACCAGGTATCTGTAATAAAATAGCCTGTCGTATCTATCGATACGTCGGCCGTAAATTCCGGCATATCCTGAAAGAAACTGAAACCGTACAGGTGTGCGCCTTGGCGGTTGTAACCGGTGACGATGGCGGCTTCGGGTCCGACGATTCCGACGGTGATGACGGGGATGCCCTGATCGATACTGGATGTAATCGTCGAGAAAAAGCCTGCTTTATCGGTGTCTTTTTTCTCTGTGATTGTGCAGTGCCAGCCTGCTGCGCGGTATGCCCGCCGGTAAGGCAGCCAACGGTCTTGCGGCGTCATATTGGAGATATCCGGGTTGGACATATCCCATTTTCCTGCATTAAAGCAGAGACGGAAAGTGCCGGCGCCGGCTGAAGCGAGATAAGCATAAGAGGCATGTTCATATTGGCCGATGTAGTGCAGCATACTTTCCATACAGGCATACAATGGCGTGCATTTACCAGTGTTGAAAGCGATTTTTGGCACACCGTAGAGGATTGTTTTGCTTAAAGACGTTTGAAGCAGTTCAATGTCCGGTTGTTTATGATACGGCAGGAC
>CALGIV010000238.1 GCA_937914785.1 uncultured Eubacteriaceae bacterium
GGCCAGCGCTGTAAGCGACGATACGGTAACAATCGGTTTCTGCGCCACATAGGCAAAGCCCTTGACAGTCGCAAGGCCGATTCGCAGCCCCGTAAAGGACCCCGGACCCTGCGTCACCGCATAACAGTCGATCTGCGCGAGATCTATACGCAGGTTTTTCAATAAATCATCGATAATATTTAACAGTTTTTCCGAATGCTTCAATTTATAGTCGGTAAAAATCTCGCCATGCAATTTATGTTCGTCAATGACGGCAACCGATGCAGCGATTGTCGACGTATCAACTGCCAGTATCTTCATGTCCGTTTTTTATCAGCGTAATGCGCCTTTCTTTATCCTCCGTTTTTTCTATCCGTATCGTTTGAACTTTCAAGCCGGCTAACATGTCTGCCGCAATCTGCGGCCACTCTACAAATACAATCCCACCGGCAAAGAGACACTCCTCAAAGCCGATCTCGAACAATTCCTCCGCCTCTTCGATGCGGTACAAATCCGCGTGATAGACCGTCAGGCCGCCGTCTGCTTCATACGGCTGAATGAGCGTATACGTTGGGCTCGTAATTACTTCTTGTACACCCAGCACCCTTGCCGCCCCTCTGACCAAAGCCGTCTTGCCGCAGCCAAGCTCGCCGTAAAGCAGGACGACATCACCGCCCTGAAACCCTTCGGCAATCTCTGCGCCAATCGCTTCCGTCTGCGCTTCACTCTGTGAAAGAAACACCCTCTCCATTTTTGCGCTTAATACCTGTTTTTATTTTTTATCCGGCGAATAAAGAGCCGTATTTTGTCGATCATATCTTTGCCGAAAAAGAGGAAAAAGTTTGCCAGACCGCCGATAATAGCAATGCGCGTCGACATTGTCCCCGTAATCAGGCTGACCAGATACGCCGCCGCATTCAACCACGCCAGATATTTAATTTTGATCGGCAGGATAAAGAACAACAACACCTGCATATCCGGATACATCATCGCAAATGCAAAGTAGAGCGACATATTTAAAAATGTGCCCGATATCGGCACCTGGAAGATAACGGACACGATTGCGGATATCAGCAAACCGGCAAAATAATATACATTAAACTTAAAAGCGCCCCAGGCATTCTCCAGCACACGTCCGATAAAATAATAAAAATAAAGCATCAGCGCCGCCGTCAAGATATTGGCGGCAGGCGGCACGATTACAAATGTCAAAATACGCCAAACTTGCCCTTTTAGCACCAGCGAAGGGTCCATCACAAGATAGTTGATTATCTGGCTCTGACCCAAAACATAGGCGGCAACATAGATAATCGCATTTAATATGGTAATGTGCATCATCAAGTTCGGAATGGCATAGCGTCCGAACTTTCTTTGCATTTTATTTAAAAAGTTCATAAAGCCTCCATTTTTTGTTTAGTTGTATTTTACCTTGAAATAATAGAATTGTAAACCATGTAAACCAAATGATGGCAAATCTCATGATTATTTATAGTTACCATCATAAACGATTATAAAGCTAAATTATTCTTTTTCCTTGAAAAAAACAGGATTTCGACATATTTTTTAAAATTTACAGGATTTACAACACAAATTAAGCTTTACTGCGTTTCGAGCATTTGCTATAATAGATTTTGTTTGAAATCGATATATTTACAAAGGTGAGATGCTATGTATTTGCCTGCCAATACGAAACGAAACGAGTTCTGCGCATCCGGATACGCCAAATGGCTGAAATTAATTGTCGCCATAATCGTTGGTTACGTCCTGGCCATCCTGATCGGCCACGGCACGACCGGTACTTCTATGGCAACGTCCGTAATCCTTGTTACAACCACACGATTCACGCAAAAGTCGTCGCGCATTTACTTCCGCGACCGTGTCTTTGCGCAATTTATCGGCTATATCGTCTCTTTTGCACTCTGCTACTTCTTAGCCAGGCTTCCCGCATTTTCAACCGGTTCCGCCTTATCTACGCGAATGCTGGAAATGCTCGTCGTCGTGCTGTCGGTAGCCATTATCCATTTCGTCGATGTGAAGATTGGTTTTCTGCCCCAGTGGTATACGATGCCCATCTCTATCTTTATTATGGTCGCCGGATTTTCCGCAGGCTCTGCAATGCCTGCAAATTTACGCATCTTTCAGGTTAT
>CALGIV010000239.1 GCA_937914785.1 uncultured Eubacteriaceae bacterium
TGCGGCTTAAGATCCGAATCGTGTTGCGGATTTCAGCATCGCGCCCGATGACGGGGCCGATCTTCTGTGCCCGTGCGCGTTCGACGAGGTCATAGCCATATTTTTTTAATGCGTCGTACGTCGCTTCCGGTGAGTCCGTCGTCACGCGGTTGTGACTGCGCACTTTTTTTAAGACGTCTAAAAATGCGTTTTTCGTAATACCGTACTGGTTTAAAATTTGTTTGGTGCTATCTGTTGCGTTTGTAATGATCGCCAGCATAATATGTTCGACGGAAATATATTCGTCCGTCATCTGTTTGGCTTCTTTTTCGGCCGCATTCATCGTTTTGTCGACGCTTTGTGAAATGTAGACCTTGCCCGGTTCGCGCCCGGGGCCGCTTACACGCGGAATTTTTGCAATGACGTTGTCCAGTGCGGCGAGTACGTCGTCAGCATCGATGTTCATTTTAATGAGCAATTGACCGATAAGCCCGTCATCCTGGTCGATGAGCGCGTATAATAAATGTTCCTGCTCGATTTGCATATTGCCGTTTTCCAGCGCGATCTGCTGGGCGCGTTCAATAGCTTCGAGTGACTTTTGCGTATATTGTCTCGTATTCATTTTTCTTCCCTCCTTTATGCGGTTAGATGATGACCATCCCGCTGTTTAAGTACTGTACGTAGCGTTCTTCGATATCGCTGTCAGTTTGATAGATGCCGCTTAAGTACCCTTTTAATATTTCGTCAAACATTTGAATGTAAGCGGCAATGGTTTGACTAAGTGTTTCGTTATTCTGGTGTCTTTCGCTTACCGGCAGCATAAAGGTGCGTTTGAATCTGCCTTCGGCAATGTCGTATTGGATGCTGCCCTGTGCGAACAGGTGGTGGATGTAGTGATATTCCAGCTGAATCCACACGTTTAAAAAATGTGTCATTTCCATCAGCAAGTTGTTGCTTTGTGTGCGGAATGTCACGCGCAGTTCGCCCATCGTACCATCCGGTACGCGGTAAAGCTCGACGGCGTAGCGAATGGTCGGGCGGTATTTATAGCTCAGTGCGCTCTTGATCGAGAGTACCGTCGTATTTGGATTGCTTTGCACCTGAAGTGCTTCATCGCCTTTCAGCAGCGAGACCATCTGGTCAAAGATTTCCTGCATACGCATCTCCGGTGTCGTGAGCGAGACATATTCCGCCAGAATCTGATTGATCATATTGGAACGGTTTGTATGGTTCAGATAGGCCAGTTTATCGATGGCTTCGATGACTTCATCCATCAGCATCAGGCTGTACATGCTTTTATTCATAGTGTGTGTCCTCGCTTGTTTTCCCTTTAATAAAGAGAGTGTAATAAAAGTCTTAGCAGATTTAGCTGCGGAAGACTTTGTTGAATTTATTATAACATAATAAACAAAATTTGTAAATATATTTATGTAAATTGATTTACGAATTACGTATTTCGTTATAAATATTTGAAATTATAAGCATATGTTTAATATTATTAAGGTGTTTATTAAATTTACTGCAATACTTTTTGAAAGTATCTTTATAAACACTATACAATATTATCGGTTGAATGTTGGGTTTGGAAATAGGGTTTGGAGGTCTGTTATGATGATATTGTCAGTTTCATGCTTGATTTTTCTTATTTGTTTATTGAAAAAATTTTCAGCGTATATCGAATTTTTAACAATAAGCGGGCTTGTCCTATTGACAAAATCGTCAAAGGTGGTTAGAATGTTAGTCAAGACTAACACTATGGAATGCGGGGGACAAAATGACTTTAGCAGAAATTAAACCAGGGAAGAGATGTACGATCGTCGCCGTCAACGGACAGGGCAGCCTGCGCCGCAGACTGTTGGATATGGGCCTGACGCCGCGCACGGAAGTCTTTGTACGCAAAGTTGCGCCGATGGGCGATCCGCTGGAATTGTCGTTGCGCGGGTATGAGCTCAGCATTCGCAAAGAAGATGCGCAGAAGATCGACGTCAATTTGCTGGAGGAAGCAGAATGAAATTTGCATTGATCGGTAATCAGAACAGTGGAAAGACAACGCTGTTTAATCAGCTGACGGGCAGCAGTCAGCATGTCGGTAATTTTCCCGGCGTTACGGTAGAACGCAAAGAAGGTACGGTGCGTGGCTTGAAGGGCACGACGGTCGTCGATCTGCCGGGTATTTATTCCCTGTCGGCTTATACCCCCGAGGAAGTTGTCACACGCGATTTTCTAATTCACGGTGACAGCGATGCGATCATCAATATCGTGGATGCGACAAATATTGAACGCAACCTGTATTTAACGCTTCAGGTCATCGAACTAAATAAACCGATGGTGCTGGCGCTGAATATGATGGATGCCGTCAATGCCAGCGGCAACTATATCGACGTAGTCAAGCTGGAAGAATTGATCGGCATTCCCGTCGTTCCGATCGCGGCTTCAAAGAATGAGGGCATTGACGAGTTGATCGACGCCGCTATTGGGGTGGCGGAGCAACGGCGGTTGCCGAAAGTAATGGACTTCTGTACGGACAGCGTACACCGTGCTATTCATTCTATGGCGCACTTGATCGAAGACCATGCAAAGGCGGCCGAGTTGTCGCTGCGCTACGCGGCCACGCGGCTTATCGAGGGGGATCCGCCGACGGAAGAAACGTTAAAGCTGTCGGAAAATGAACGCGATATCTTGAGCCATATCGTCACGGAAATGGAAGAGGAATGCGAGACTGACCGCGAGGCGGCGCTGGCGGATATGCGCTATGAATTTATCGAAAATATCTGTGCACAATGCGTGCACAAACACGCAGAGACAAAGGAATCCGTCCGATCGATTAAGATCGATAACATTTTGACGCACAAATATCTGGCGATTCCAATCTTTATCGCGATGATGTGTCTTGTCTTCTGGTTGACTTTTTCTGTCATTGGCCAGCCGCTCAGCGACTTGCTTGCCGACGGTATCGATCTGTTTACCGTCTATGTCGACGGCGTTTTTACGCGCTTTCAGGTGAATCCGACGATTCATTCGCTCGTCATCGACGGTATATTTGCAGGCGTCGGCAGTGTGTTAAGTTTTTTGCCGCTCATCGTCGTGCTGTTCTTCTTTTTATCGATCCTCGAAGACAGCGGCTATATGGCGCGTGTCGCCTTTATTATGGATAAACCGTTGCGCAAAGTCGGCTTGTCCGGGCGCTCGTTCGTACCGATGCTCATCGGTTTCGGCTGTTCGGTGCCTGCTATTATGGCGACGCGCACGTTGCCCAGTGAGCGGGACCGCAGAATGACCATTTTGCTTACGCCGTTTATGTCATGTACGGCCAAACTGCCGGTTTATGTTTTTCTGACGGCGGCTTTCTTTCCGCGCAACCGCGGACTCATCATCGTCAGCCTTTATGTCATCGGGATTCTGGTGGCTATTATCTCAGGGCTTTTATTAAAGCGCACGGTCTATAAAGGCAGCAGCGTGCCTTTTATTATGGAGCTGCCGGCCTATCGCTTTCCGTCGGGCAAGACGTTGCTGTTACATATGTGGGAAAAGGCCAAAGATTTTATTACACGCGCTTTTACGGTCATTTTTATAGCGACGATTATCATTTGGCTGTTGCAAAGCTTCGACTTTCGTTTTAACCTTGTCGAAGACAGCGCGGAGAGCATGCTTGCCGCGATTGGCACATTTATCGCGCCGATTTTCGCTCCGCTTGGATTTGGCAACTGGCGTGCTTCCACGGCGTTGATTACCGGCCTGACAGCAAAGGAAGCCGTTGTGAGTACGTTTGAGGTTTTGCTGGGCAATTCGATGACGATTCAGGAGCTGTTCACCCCGCTCAGCGCCTTTGCATTTTTATGTTTCATTTTGCTGTATATGCCTTGTGTTGCGGCTTTTGCCGCGGCCAAGCGTGAGCTCGGCAGTTTGAAAGGCGCGGTATTGACGGCCGCCTTCCAGACCGGCGTTGCCTGGCTCGTCGCTTTTCTTGTCTATAATGTCGGCCGCCTGTTTATCGGAGGGTAGCGATGAATGCTATAGATATCGCTCTGTTAGCTTCATTGGCCGTCGCTGTTTTTTTCGTCGTGCGCCACTTGCGCAGGAAGCCATCCGGATGTGGCTGCGGGTGTGAAGCGTGCCCGATGTCTGATGAGTGTAAAAATAAGACCACTCAGAAATGAGTGGTTTTTATTTGTTTGTTGGTATGGCTTTCGCACTTTTTTATTGCAGAAAAAGCGTAGGGAATTCAAAGAATAAGCAATCAAGAAAAATTATACATTAAACTGCAAACATAACAATCATAAGGCCCTCAAGCTTGCAGCCAGGATTAAACAATTGTCAAAACCAATCATCGATTCAACAAAACAATATTTTCTTCTATGGTCTTAAAGAGGCTTCTCAAAAGCTTTAATCTTAAAAAATAAATAATCATTCAAAACAGCAATTTCAATCACAGTATTTAATTTACTGAACGTTCAATAAAAAAATGAGGTAAATCGTTGATATGAAACAGGTTTCACGTGAAACAAAATTCGACAATATTTTATTTTATAATTAAAATATATACTGAACGTTCAGTATAATATGGGTATAAAAAAATGACCTTTATGTCTCGGGTGTACCTTCAAGGTGAAGCGTTCGAATAAGCATATCGGTAAATGCGGTATAAGCGGCTGTTTTCCCGATACCGTATTCTTTACGCCAGTCATCCCCGTAGGCAGTCAAGCTGAGCATCAGCAGGCCGGCGATAAAGGTATCGGTTTCATTGAGTGCGTGCGTCTGCAGGTTCAGGCGCGCATAAACGTCTTTGCTAAAGGCGGCGAGCGACAGATGATCAGCGGATTGTTTGGCAGCTTCCTGCATTAGTATGGCGATGGCGTCACGCTGTTTTGCCAGTTTTTTCATCAGCGCAGTAAAAGCTTTTGCGTGCGGCTTTTCTATAAGTCGGCCGAGCTCATCTGCAACGATGATTTTCAATGCTTCGATAATCTCATCGAGCAGGGCGGATTTGCCGTCAAAGAAATAGTAGATGTTCGATTGATTGATGCCGGCCTTCTGTGCGATCTCGCGCATAGCGGTGCCGTCATAGCCTTTTTCGGCAAAGAGTGCAAGGGCAGCATCCAGGATACGCTGTTTTGTATTTGTTTTCATAAAATCCTCCTGTGGGAATAAAGTCAGCGGGGATAAATATATTGAAAGATATCAACATCAATCAGCTGATCGAATTTGACTGCGGCTTCATGCAAAGTGCCGACATAAGAAAAGCCAAAATGATCTAAAAGCCGCTTGCTGGCTTCATTTGTATTCGTTACTTTTGAGATGACGGTGTGGATTTGCGGATGTTTTTGTCCAAAGGTCATCAACTCGCGCATCAGACGGCGGCCAAGGCCTATTTTGCGGTGGTCTTTATGGATGTAAATGGAAATTTCAACAGAAGCGGCATAAGCGGCTTTTTCGTATAATGGTGAAAAACATGCAAAGCCGAGGACGGCCTGATCTTCAGCAGCGACAATCATACGATGAATATCCCGATGATTATGAATAAAGGCTTGTGTGTCTGTCAATGTTTTGATCGGGATGTCCAGATTTGCAATTGAATTTAAAATAGAGTCGTTTAAGATATCCATTACCTGGAGAGCATCTTTTTCTTCTGCTTCTCGAATAATCATCGTGTACACCTCCTGCCATTACTTTCTATTATAGCGAAAATTATGTATTTGAAAAGCCTAAAAAAATGTATGTTGCGAGTTAAAAAATTGCTGTTGGTCAAAGAGCGTTATGAAAGAGATGTTAAATTATAAAGATAAACAAAATTTCATTTTTAAATTTAAAAAATTGTTATTGTTCTGTGCAGCGCACAAAATACTTTTTGTACGACAGGCATTATTAAGCCGGCTTGCAAATGAGGCGATGCCGTGCTACAATACAGCAAAGGTGATGAGATGAATTTATATGTAATGCGACATGGACAAACCGATTGGAACAAAGAAAAGAAGCTGCAGGGCAGGGTGGATGTGCCGCTCAATAAGACGGGGCTGCAGCAGGCGGAAGAAGCGCGCGAAGTATTGGGTAATATCCCAATTGATGTGATTGTCTGTTCGCCAATGCAGCGTACGCGCCAGACGGTAGAGATATTAAATCGCGGACGGGGAATACCGGTTATTTACGATGAACGTATCGTTGAACGCGGCTTTGGCCCAATGGAAGGTAAAACTCCTCATGATTTTGATTTCAGAGCATTTTGGGATTATGATCAAAATATAAAATTGGGAGATGCAGAGAAAATACAAGACCTGTTTAAAAGAGTGTATGACTTTTTGGATGAGGCGAAAACAAAGTATGAAAACGAGAACGTCCTGTTGATTACGCACGGTGCGGCTACGATCCCAATTTATTGCTATTATAAAGGAGAGATTCCCAAAGGCACGCTGTTGGATGAATTGGGCCTTGCAAAAAATTGCGAAATCGTAGAGTTTCGTGCTGCGACGGCAGAGAATAAATAAGAGTGGTTTGTCATTATTTATAATATTCTTCTTTTGTCATATCAAACACCGCGTAAAATGCATCGTGAGAAATAGAATCAATGTTTTTTTCTGGGATTGTATGCTGTTTAATACTGTGTGTAGCCATATCGATTTCAATAAGTATTGTCGTTGTCCAAATATATACGATGTCAAAATTAATGTTATTTTCTGCTGTTTTCTTTTTTGCGTCTTTAAGTATTTCCTCTATTCCTGTAAACAATTCAACATCATCAATAAGCCACGCAGTAATAAATAAATTATTCTCTTTACAGATTTCGAAATGTTTAGAATTAAGTATATTGCACTTTTTTTCGTAAGCTTTTTTAACTTGATGAGTATCACCCCATAGTGTAAATCCAGCAAGATATCGTTCGTCAAGAACAGGGGTGACAGTCACTTTTCTTTCGCTCATATTCTTTTTATTTATTGCAGTAAGTTCATCGTGTGTTTTGCCGCTTATATCGCCTGCTCGTGATAGACATTCGCTAAACTTACTTGTACCTGAATCGGTGACTTCAACTCCTGTTCTCTTGTCATTAGTGATAATGTCAGGAGATTCTGAAAGAGAAGTGTCGCTGTATTTTTCAGGAAAAAGATATTTGAGGATACGTCTGGCGCGTTCTTCTTCAAACTTCTTTTTTTGTTGTGAAGTTGGTTTGATAATAATCACCTCCTGATGATATTATATCATACTTTATGGCCTAAGCTTTGCGTTCAAAACCAGTTTATTGTACCAGATATAAACGTATCATCAAGTTTCCCCTATGTTTAGTACTTTCAATTCTTTTACGCTTTTCCAGTAGGAGAAAAGCGCGAAGAAAATAAAAAATAAACAATGAAGAGAGAACAAGCATTGAACCGACGATACATTCATCCTTAATCGGTCTCAAAATAAAATATTGAGTCAAATTTAACTGCCAATATAGCATCGACCCTGCAGGCAAAATTTAAAAGAAAAAACTGCTATTTCACGATTGTTATGATCGTTTTATAACAGCATTTAATCAACTTTATTCATTATAAATATATTGATCCATAGTACAAAAGATGATATAATTAATTCGCTAAATATTGTGCGTGTAAGTTGACAATAAGCAAGGGGTAAGCGAAGAGGTTGAACGTAATGCCTGCCAATTGTTGTGATAATTCCGTTTAAACATCATGGCAGATTACAGCCAATTTATTAAGCTGTTGCTGAATGTTTTCCGCGACAGCCTTTCTTTCTTTACGGGTAGGGTTTTCGCTTTCAATATAGACGGCGTCTCCGAGTAACAGCTTGCGCCTGAACTTACTGCAATAAACGGGGATAAACGGCACATGTTTGCCGGTAAGCTCGTAATATTCCTTGTCGACCCGGGTAAAACCGCTGTAAAGCTGTCCGGTTTGCGCGCTGTCCGAATTGTATTCGATGTCGGCAAAGAGCAATACGCATTCGCCTTCAGCCAGTGCCTGAGCGCTGAGCTCAAAGGTGGAATGCATTTTTGTCCGGTCGCGGCTGTTTGCCCGATAAACGGGAATTGCGCGCGCGCTGCGCATAAGCGGCGGTGTAAAAAGGGCAATAAAGGCAGCATAAAAGACGGCCAGAAACCCGGGAAGCTTATAGCGTTCTTTAAAAGTGATATTGCGCGCATTATGAAAACAGGATTTGGCGGAAAACAACGCTTCATAGACCCATACGTGCACGAATATTGGAAAAAAGGTCAGTGCGTTTGTAACGCCGAAGCCGTCTTGATAATGGCAGACGTAAACAGCCGGGCGTGTAAAGTCTTCCGCAGGTGGTACGGTCATACGAGCTGAAAGCGCGCGTTTTAATAATAGGATGAACAGAAAATAAATGCCGTAATAGTGTTTCATTTCTCCTCGCAAGAATAGTACTTCAAATCTCGGTAAAATATATGGTAGTTTATCTGGTTTTAGCATAATTAACAAGGAAACAGGCCGTTTGCCTTGAAAATAATACCACAAAAAGCGCTGGGCGTCAATCGATTGCCTGCGAAAGGTCAGGCGTGAAAATCAGGTGCTGTGGTTAGGGGAAGAAAACCGGTTATAAAATGATAAATCAGGAAGAAAATAAAATCATTAAAATAAACGCGATAAATTGATTGATATTTATTTGACAAGCAGGAAAATTATGGTATAATTACAATTTGCAAGCCACTTGACCGCGCACTGAAAGTGTGAGGAAAGTCCGAGCTCCACAGGGCAGGAATGCCAGGTAACACCTGGTGGAGGCAACTCTAAGGAAAGTGCAACAGAAAGGAAACCGCCGCTGAAAGCGGTAAGGGTGAAAGCGTGAGGTAAGAGCTCACGTGCATACGGGCAACCGTGTGTTGTGTAAACCCCATTCGGAGCAAGACCAAGAAAGAACCGTATCAAGCAGTGGCCCGCTGTGGTTCGTGGTAGGTCGCATAAGCGCACTTGGCGACAATGCGCTCAGATAGATGGTCATTAATACAGAACTCGGCTTATTCGCTTGCAAGTTTAAATGTACGTAATATAGAAGTCTGTTTAGAACTTTGTACGTAAATCGTCGACAGATTTTGTATTAACATATTAAATGGAGGAAAAAGAGATGGGTAAAATGAAAACAATGGACGGTAACACCGCTGCGGCATATAGTGCATATGCATTTACTGAAGTCGCGGCAATATTTCCAATCACACCCTCCTCACCGATGGCAGAATTAGCAGATGAATGGTCGGCCTATGGTCAGGAGAATATTTTTGGACAACGTGTAAAAGTTGTAGAGATGCAGTCGGAGGGCGGCGCGGCCGGGGCCGTACACGGTTCTTTGTCGGCCGGCGCGCTTACAACGACCTTTACGGCCTCACAGGGGTTGTTATTAATGGTACCGAATATGTATAAAATTGCCGGAGAGTTACTGCCGGGCGTGTTCCATGTGACTGCCAGAGCAGTAGCGTCTCACGCGCTTTCTATTTTCGGCGATCATTCCGACGTGATGGCAGCGAGGCAGACGGGCTTTGCGCTTTTGGCGTCAAACAGCGTACAGGAGGCATTGGACATTGCGGCAATTTCGCATTTGGCAGCGATTTCCACCTCGATACCTTTCCTGCATTTCTTTGATGGATTCAGAACGAGCCATGAGGTGCAGAAGATCGATGTGTTCGAATATGATGAAATTAAAAAACTTGTCGATACAGACGGATTAAAGCGCTTTAAAAATCGTGCGCTCAACAGCGAACATCCGGTCACCAAAGGTACGGCGCAAAACCCTGATATTTTCTTCCAAAGCAGAGAAGCGTGCAATCCGTATTACGATGTGGTACCGGATAAAGTGGCTTACTATATGGATGAGTACGCTAAAATAACAGGACGTGCATATAAGCCGTTTGAATATTACGGTGCACCGGACGCGACGAATGTCATCGTTGCGATGGGCTCCGTTGCGGAGACGATTGAGGAGACGGTGGATTATCTGATGGCGAAAGGCGAAAAAGCAGGTTTGCTGAAAGTCCGCCTTTATCGGCCGTTCAGTGCAAAATATCTCTTTGATGTGATGCCGCAGACGGTTGAGAAAATCGCTGTACTAGACCGCACGAAGGAACCGGGAGCACCGGCAGAGCCGTTGTTTTTGGATGTGCAGTCCGTTTATTTCGGTCAAGAAAAGCAACCGATTATCGTAGCGGGCCGCTATGGACTCGGCTCAAAAGATACGACGCCTTCTCATATTATGACGGTGTTTGAAAATTTGAAAAGTGCGCAGCCGAAGACGGACTTTACGATCGGTATCGTCGACGACTTGACACATAAATCTCTGGAAGTAAAAGAAGAGATCGTGGCGGAAAGCAAAAGCGCAGTACGCTGTAAGTTCTGGGGGCTGGGCTCCGACGGTACGGTCGGTGCGAACAAGAGCGCGATCAAAATTATCGGCGACAACACCGACTTGTATGCGCAGGGATATTTTGAATACGACAGTAAGAAAAGTGGCGGTGTTACGGTTTCTCACTTAAGGTTCGGCGAAGAGCCGATCCGTTCGACATATTTGATCAGCGAAGCGGATTTCATCTCTTGTTCAATGCAGACTTATATGTTCCAGTTTGATCTGCTTAAGGGGTTGAAGAAGGGCGGCAGCTTTCTGCTGAATACGACTTGGGATGAGGCGGAACTCGAAGAAAAAATGCCGGCGGCGATGAAGCGCTATATGGCCGAAAACGATATAAAATTCTATACGATCAATGCGACGGCCTTAGCCGATAAGCTTGGATTGGGCAGCAGGATTAATATGATTATGCAGACGGCCTTTTTCAAGCTGGCCGAAGTGATCGATTTTGATCAGGCTGTGGTATATCTTAAGGATGCCGTCGTGAAGAGTTACGGTAAAAAAGGCGATAAAATCGTTCAGATGAATATGGATTCTATCGATAGGAGCATTGAGAATTTAAAACAGATTGCGGTTAAGAAAGAATGGACGAATGCTGTCGACGAGGCGCAGGATGAGAAAATTGAGCCTGATTTTATTAAAAATATTTTGCGTCCGATGAATGCAAAAAAAGGCGACGATCTGCCTGTAAGTATCTTTAAAGACTATGCAGACGGCGCATTCCCGCACGGGACGAGCGCTTATGAAAAACGCGGTATCGCAGCGTTTGTACCGGAATGGATTGCGGAAAACTGTATCCAATGCGGCAGATGTTCCTTTGTTTGCCCGCACGCATCGATCCGGCCTTTCCTGCTTACTGCAGAGGAAAAGGCAAAAGCGCCGGCAGGGTTTAATACCATAAAAGCAAGCGGTAAAGAGCTTGAATTATACGACTATAAAATTCAAGTCTCACCGATGGATTGTGCAGGCTGTGGCAGCTGTGTGGAAGTTTGCCCGGCGAAAGAGAAGGCATTGAAAATGCAGCCGTTGACGACGCAGATGCCGGAAGCGGAAAACTTTGAGTATGCGATGGCGCTGCGCGATAAGAGCCGCGGGATGGATCGCGCCAACTTGAAGCAGAGTCAGTTCGTGCAACCTTTGCTGGAATTCTCCGGTGCTTGTGCAGGCTGTGGCGAAACGCCGTATGCGAAGTTTGTTACACAGTATTGCGGCGAGCGGATGATCATCGCGAATGCTACCGGCTGTACGTCAATTTGGGGCGGCAGCGCACCGAGTACGCCTTATACGAAGAATAAACAGGGCAGAGGGCCGGCTTGGGCGAATTCACTGTTTGAGGACAATGCGGAATATGGCTATGGGATGGCGATTGCCGTCAGGCAAATTCGCGATCGCATTAAGATTAATATGGAAAAGGTGATCGAAAAGACAGACAGCGAGAAGCTGCGCGCTGCGGCGGAAAGCTGGATCATCAATATGGATCATCCGCAGGGCAGTATTGCGGCAGGGCTGACGTTCCTTGCATTGGAAGATGAAGCGGATGACTGCCGGGAGCTTTTTAGTGCGATTAAAATGAATAAGGATTATTTGGGCAAGAAGAGCGTGTGGATCTTCGGTGGCGATGGCTGGGCTTACGACATCGGCTACGGCGGCTTGGATCACGTATTGGCCAGCGGTGAAGATGTCAATGTGCTCGTCTTTGATACGGAAGTGTATTCAAATACGGGTGGCCAGTCTTCCAAGGCGACGCCGACGGCTTCAGTGGCGAAGTTTGCGGCCAGCGGTAAAAAGACGAAGAAAAAGGATCTGGGCATGATGGCGATGAGC
>CALGIV010000240.1 GCA_937914785.1 uncultured Eubacteriaceae bacterium
GTATATGACGATCGTTATACCGATATTATTATTCCGTATCCGCAGGCTATATCAGGCAAACGGTGCGAAAGGCAATAAAATTTATACCTTTTGCCTGTTTGGCTTTGCCGCAGCATTTTTAATTTTAAGTCAATCCCGTACAGGGCTTCTGGCAGCCGGCCTGATGTGCCTGGCGTTCATATTCTTTTCAGTGCAGCAAAATCGCAGGAAAGCGAAAAAGATTTTAAAAATCGTTTTGATATGTATCCTCCTTGCCGCAGTGTTCGTTCCGATTACGTACTACCTGGTGAATTTGTTGAGCGTGCCGTTTCAGGAGCTGTTGAAAGAGGATGGGATAGGTTTGGGAAGTTTAAGTCAGCTGCTGGACAATCTGGCGCTGCGGTTTGAGCACGAGGGGCAGAATCTGGATGAGATCAGCAGCGGGCGTTTGCAGATCTGGAAATCATATGCGGCGCGCGTGCGTCTGTTTGGCAATAAAAGTTATCGGTTTACAGTCTATCAACGGGGACTGAATACGTCGTCGCACAACACCATTTTACAAATTATGTTTGAAAACGGCTTGTTTGCGGGCATTGTATTTTTTCTGTTCAATATTCTGTCCGGATTGCGCACGATAAAATACTATTTATATCATCGGAATAAGAAAGCGCGTTATCCGGAATTTCCGCTCATCCTGTCGATCGGATTTTTGGTAACGTATTTACTGGAGAGCATCTTCTCGCCGTTCAGCTACCTCATCACATTGGTGTATATGATGTTGCAGGCGCCATTATTTGATCCGGTATTGGATCAGCAGCGGTTGTCGCTTAAGGAACTTTTCAGCTTAAAAGAACGCGACGCATTGTGAGGGGCCATATGGGCAAAATCACGAACTTAAAACACAAAATAGCCAGTGAAATCAACACATATCGTAAAAGCGGACTTTTTTCTATTGTAATCTCGACAACAATTGCAAAGGTCGTCGCCTTTTGCGGCGGTGCTTTTATTGCGTGGATTTTGCCGAAAGAAGACAATGGTATATTCAGCACGGTTATTAATAATATGGGTCTGTTGTTTTTATTGTCGGACTTCGGTACTTCTGCCGCAGCGGTGCAGTATGGCAGCGAAAATCATGATGACCCGCTGAGGCGTGACGCGTTTTATGCTTTTGGCTTTAAGGCCGGAATGTTGTTTACGACGTTGCCGGTCATTTTGATTGCACTCTCGCCGTTTTATTTTCCGTTTGCTTTTGAAGAGGTGCGCGAATTGTTGCCCGTTTTGTTTTTATATCCGTTTTTGAACACGGCGATTAATTTTATGCAAGTCAACTTGAAGATGCGGTTTGAAAATCATAAATACGCGATCTACAACTTTTGCGCAAGCACCATCCACTATCTGGTTATGTTGCCGGCGGCAAAGATCTGGGGCGTAAAAGGGGCCGTTTACAGTTATTATGTCATCGGGATTCTAAATGTGAGCATCGGCTACTTTTTAAATCGAAAAACCTTGACGGTTCACTCGGCGGTAAAAGTAAGCCGCAGGGAAAAGCAGGGCTTTTTAAAGCTGTCGGTGGCAACGCAGTTAAACGGCATGATCGACCAGTCTTTAATGCTGCTCGACGTCTTTTTAATCGGCCAGATCGTCGCTGAGAAAGCGGTTGTCGCTTCGTACAAAGTTGCATCCACAATTCCGACCGCGCTGTTATTTATCCCTTCGGCGGTTATGGTTTACGCGGTGCCGCAATTTGCGAAAAATGCCAGAGACAAGGCCTGGGTCAAACAGACGTATAAAAAAATTATCAAGACGAGCCTGATAATCTACGGGGTTATTACCGTCGGCTGTATCGCGCTTTCCAGCTTTATCTTAACGACGGTATTCGGACCGGAATATGCAGACGGTACGGCTTATTTCAACGTTTTGATGCTGGGGTTCTTTTTCAGCGCAACGCTGCGTATCACTTCCAACAATGTAATCTATACACAGCGCAGGATTAAGGTTAATTTGATGATTACCATTACAGCAGGCGTATTAAACCTTATATTGGATATTTTGTTTATTAATTGGTGGGGCGCATTGGGCGCAGCGATCGCGACGACGACCGTTATGTTTATCAGCTCCATATTGAGTTTTTCCTATATGCATTTTGTTTTTATGAAGCGCGAATGAATTGCTTAAGCTTGACATCTAAAAAGAATGATGTAAAATATAAAGAGAGCTTTTTTACGCTGTCACACGATGCAAAAGGATGAGAAAAGAGACACTGATGTTTGTTACTTCAGGAGGGTTAAAACAATGAAAAGAGAACGGCCGTCTCCGGCCAATATGGCCATTGTTGAGACGATTATAAGCGAAGAAGTTGTTATTGTAGGCGAAATTACACAGGGCGGTTCAATGCGCATTGAAGGAACGGTAAAAGGAAATGTGTCCATCGTTGGAAATTTGATTGTCGGCAAGAATGCGTTCATTCAGGGAGATGTCACCTGTGATAATATGAATATTCTCGGCAAAGTAGAGGGTGGTGTATATTGCAAGAATCTGCGAGTTTTTACAGGAGCTACACTGATCGGCGGCGCAGATGTCGTCAATATTGTCATCGAAGAAAATTCTGTATTTGTTGGCAATTGCACGCGCAGGGAAGAAGCGCCTGAAGACGTTAAGAAAATCGATGATATTTTAAATATTTCGGAAAGTAAATAAAAACTGTCTGCATATAGGTGTTTCAAAGTGTCAAAAATCCCGCTTTTCATTTATGAAAGGCGGGATTTCTTTTGATAATTGTATGAAAGCGCAGGTATATTCAATCCTTGATGATTTTCTTGGCGAGTTTTTCTGCCAACGGAATGCCAATATTTGCTAACGGTATGGAAATCAGCACACTTACTAAGGCGGATTTTAAAAATGCCGGTAAAAAACCTTTGGTAAAACCGACATTGATTACTACCATAATAAATGCAATCGGCACGGATATAATGACTGCAGCAAGGCAAGACAGTACTACACCATAATATTTCTTCTTGATCATAATAGTTACCTCCTGTATTTTGAAATATAATACATTCATAAAGTTTATATTGATACAGGATATATGAAGTTTAAAAGGATAAAACAACTGCCTTGTTATCTGCAAAACTTTTATATATGCACATAGTAACATGAGATGTTGATTTATTCAATAATGGCTTTAAACATACGAATCATCTATGAGAACATGGGCGGTCTGTTGCGTTGAGGACAGCCGATTAAGTCTTTATTATGCTGTTGAAAAGGAGGGTATGAAATATGATATGATAAACAGACTTAAAAGCCCGGCAATACCAGGGAAAGTGAGGGTATCAACCCATCGCTTTCAAAATGAATAATCGATTACTTCCTATAGAAGTGTTTTATGATTTGTTGAACAGATTAACGATGCCGGTTTTTCAGCACCTGACGGCGCGCGATATACAAGGTGAGGATTAAGACGGCAGAGCAGCCGATGGTAATAATAAGTCCAAGCCAGCCGTCGGCAGCCAGCCATCCCTTTTGAATGAAAAAGGCGATTGTGATACCGATAAGGATCAGAATGATAAAGCCGATGAGCGCCGACATAACGCGGGCGATGTTGTCGCTTCGCTCGTTGATGCTCTCGGGCGTGGAAAAGGCTTCCGGCCTTTGAACGGTATAAGGCATACGCCAGACATACATGCTGGCCATTTTGCCGGCAAGCTCCCAGCCGAATGATTTGTAAGTAGTGACGTAGTCGGATTTTGGAAAAGCACAAAGATCGACGACGTAACGGTTCTTTTGCGGTCGGCTGCGCTTAAACCGCATAAGAACGGAATCGGATTGCCGGATGCGGTCGATGTGCCAGCCTTCCAAGTCCATCTTCTCGAGGTATTCTTCCAAATCTGCCGGCGCGGCGTAACGAAAGGGAAGAAACCATTTTAGCTTCGTTTCTTTCATAATAAATCCTCCACATGGTGGTATAGTTCATCAATACGTTTGGCTTCTGTTTTTAAAACGTGTATGCCGACGTCCGTGATGAGATAGCGTTTTTGCCGTTCAATTTCTTTTGTCATCTGAATCAAACCGTCGTTATGCAGTTTGCCCAGACTTTGATACATCGTTCCTGCACCGATGTCGATACGGCCGTTGGTGAGCAAAAATACATGTTGGCGAATGGCATAGCCGTGCCGTTCCTGCCTGAGAGATAACAGGATATAAAACATCGTCTCGGTCATTGGGATATATTTGCTGACCGCTTTTTCCTGGTCCACGCGACACCTCCTGTTTACAGAGTGCATGCGATATATCATATCGTGATATATCGTATCGTTATCTAATTATATATCACGACGTGATATATGTCAAGAACAAAAAACCTGTGCATTGCTGCGCAGGTTCATTTTTAGCCGCCAAAAAGCGTTATTTAGTTTTTTACTCGCGGATATAGCGAATAGTTTGGATAATCTGCGGTATGGCGGGTTCGTCCCCGTAACCCGTTTTTGTCTGGGCAATCTCGTCTACGGCCTCCATCCCTTCGATAACTTCGCCGAAAGCGGCGTACTCCCCATTTAAATAAGGAGCATCCTGATGCATAATGAAAAACTGGCTGCCGGCGCTGTCCGGTGCCTGTGCGCGAGCCATCGAGATAACGCCGCGCGTATGCTTGATTGGATTGTCGACGCCGTTGGATTTAAATTCTCCCTTTATCGTATAGCCGGGCCCGCCGCTTCCCGTACC
>CALGIV010000241.1 GCA_937914785.1 uncultured Eubacteriaceae bacterium
TTGTTGCGTGGCTTTTTCTGATTGTTTATCTTTTGAATACTTCGCGCTTTTCCAGTAGCTGAAAAGCGCGGCAAAAAGCCGCCGGCGGATGAAAAAGCAGGGGGGGTGTTGTTGCTTAAGCGGAAGCCGTCCGTCGCTTCGCACATCGCAGCCTTCAGATGGGCTGCGACGCAAAGCTAAAATTAGCCGTGTGTGTATCGGCCAAATTCCGCCCAGATTCCTTTAAGCTTTCAGCATGTACTGAAAGAACGGCCCTGCTTTTTCATAGCCGGATTCTCTTGGGTATTCCTTTAGGGCCTTAATCGAGTTCGATTTTTCTTGATTAATTACACTTTGAATATTTTGCACTTTATTTAAAACAAAAAAGTACAAAGAGTTATTTTTGTAATCACAGAGTTTGGAATACAGAGAATTTAAAAAATACAGAACCGTTTATTTAATGACAAACCGCAAGTGTATGGGAGTGTAGGCGACGGGGTCGCCGATATTGAGTTTGTCAATAACGGCGGACAAATCTTCTACTTCAGTGTTTTGATCATAACCCATTTCGATGAGGAATTCTTCCGCATTTGAGAGATAAAAAGTAAAGAGCGCCGTGTAGTCGCCTTGCTGGAGCGGTACGGCCAGATTCGTCATCGTACCGTACATACCGTAGTTTGAAAAGAGGTTTTCGCCGTCGGCAGATAACAGCATAAATTCGGTGAGGCCGCGGTTGCTTTCGATGATAATGTCCATCGTGTATTCGCCGTCGGCAGGCACGTAAAAGGGCAGGCGCACGGCGTCCGTCTCGTCATTGAAGAGAAACTGCGCGTCGTACTCGATAATGTTTTCGGCGGTAATCTGTGGGGCGGTCTGCTCGTAGGAATTTGACGTGGAAAACAGACGTGACAAGTTGCTGGAGATTATCGGGGCGACGATGAGCAGGGTAAAAATGAAAAGAACGATCTTATTCGTCCGCTTGCGGCTGTTTTCCTTGTCTTTTGCTACTTTTTCTTCTGGTGTGAGCAGCGCGTATTCGGCTGCTTCTTCTGCTTTTGACTTCTTTGGCTTGAACAGGCGAAAAGCAAAATAGAACAGCGTGGCAGCGATCAAGACGTAGATGACGATGCTGACGACAAACATTTCACCGCTGAAGACAGTCGATAAATCGTAAGCCTGCGCCAGTTCATTTGCCGGCTGGCTGAAACTGGCGATCGTTGAGAGGGCATTGTTTATAAAATGAAATAAAACAGGGTAGATCAGGTTGTCGGTTTTTATAAGCATATACCCAAAACCGATGCCGAGCAAGGCAGTCGGCAAGGTGCGCAGCGGGTCCAGATGAAAGACGCCGAACAGCAGACCGCAGAGGAGTACGGCCCAGACGGGTTTCAAGCGTTTAAAGCTTGAAAAAATAAAGCCGCGAAACAGCATTTCTTCGCAGATGGCCGGCATAATGGCGACGATAAAGAAGCTTAAGCCAAAGGGCAGTTCCGTGATCAGGCTGCCGATCGCGTTGCTGACTTGGTAGAGCTGTGGAAAGAAGTACATCGATAGTAGTGTGACGGCCGTCGTCAGGGCATAAGCCGACAGCCAGGTGAGCAGGCTTGCAAAGAAAGGCCGCAGGCGCGGCATTTTAAAAGGAAAGATTTCTTTGGGTTTTTGCTTGAGTGCAAAAGTGGCAATTAACGCGCAGGCCAGCAGCATGATCTCTGTCAGCGCTACGCCGTAAAGCCGAAAGGCCTGCTGGATGGGCGTTGCCACGTAGATCAGCAGGGCGATAACGATAAGAAACAAGATCAGGCCGTGGTAAGGCTTTAACGTTGTCGGGCGTCTCTCGCCGTTTAAATCGTCGTTATAATCTGTCCGATTGAATTCATCCATAGCATTGTCGCTTTCTTAAAAATCAGTTGCATTTCATAAAAAGTAGATTTAATATGAATATAGGATCTTTTTAAGAATATTATAACCGATGAATGGACGATTTACCATTTATTTATTGCTGTTAAGGAGGCGGTTATGAAGTTTCGCAGAGCAACGGAAGAAGACTTGGATCAGGTATGGGCTATTATCGAGCAGGCAAAGGCGTTTTTAAAACAAAATGAGGTCGATCAATGGCAGGATGGCTATCCGGCGAAGGAAGATATCTTATCGGATATTCGCGCGAACATCAATTATGTACTCGAAGATGACGGGCTCGTCATCGCGACGATTGTTGCAGACCGCGGACCGGAGCAGGATTATGCGCAAATTTTTGAAGGTGCATGGTTAAATGAAGCGCCTTACGCCGTCCTTCACCGTGTGGCTACGTTGAACAGCATAAAACAAAAGGGCGTTGCGAGCAGATTGATCAAAAAAGCTGAGCAAATGATTGCCGGCTGGGGGATTTGTAATATCCGCATCGATACGCACCGCGATAATATTCCGATGCAAAAGACATTAAGCAAAAATGCGTATACTTACTGCGGCATCATTTATTTATGTGCGGACGGCAGTAAGCGCCTTGCTTATCAGAAACAGCTTGAAGTTTTATGATATATATGACTGCTGGGCATTGAATTTTTTTCATTTGCTGATATAATACAACAGCGTGAAGACAATTATTTGAGATGAGGATAGATTATGCAATATGCGTCTTATTCAGTTGAAGAATTCGTTTCACGGCTTGCGAGCAAGGATGCCACGCCGGGTGGCGGTGGTACGGCGGCGCTTGTCGGCGCGCTCGGTGTAGCGCTTGGCAATATGGTCGTAAGCTTGACGGAAGGTAAAAAGAAATACGCCGATGTGCAGGAAGAGATGGCAGCATTAAAAGAACGGCTGACGGCGCTGCAAAAGGAGCTGCTGGTTCTGATCGATCAAGATGCCGAGGCTTTTATGCCGTTGTCGCTGGCCTATAAGATGCCCGGGGGGACGGAAGAAGAAAAGCGCGATAAGCAGGCAGCGATGCAGGCCGCTGTTAAAGAGGCTGCAGCCGTGCCGATGGCGATTGCAAAAACGTGCGCTAAGGCATTGCCGCTTATCAAAGAGTGTGCGCAAAAGGGGAGCCGGCTGGCTGTCAGCGATGCGGGGTGTGGTGCGGCGTTGTGTAAAGCGGCGATGCAGGCCGCGGCGCTGAATGTCTATATCAATACCGCGACGATGGCGGATAAAGCGCAGGCGAAAGCTTTGAACGATGAATTGGACAACCTGTTACAGGCCGGTATTTCTCTGGCCGATGAAATATACGATGACGTGCTCGGCGCGTTGAGGCGGGAGGCGTAAATGGCGCAAATATTAAAAGGCGTGCCGGTTATGGCGGAAATGACGGAAAGGACGCGCGCCGAAGCTGCACAACTCAACGAGAAAGGTATTGAACCGTGCCTGATGACGATTCGCGTTGGGGTGCGGGGGGACGACATTGCCTATGAGAACAGCATTGCAAAGCGCTGTGAGAAAGCCGGTGTGTTGTTGCGCAAAACGGTGTTGGATGAGCAGGCTTCACAGGAAGCAATCCTGGAAGCAGTCCTTTGTGCCAATGAGGATAAAAGCGTTCATGGCGTGTTGATCTTTCGCCCGCTGCCCAAAGGCATCGACGATGAGGTAGTGCGCAACGCACTGTTGCCCTCAAAAGATGTCGACGGCATTACGGACCTTTCGCTGGCCGGTGTCTTTACGGGTGCGGAACGCTTTGCACCATGTACGGCGCAGGCCTGTATTGAGATGCTGGATCATTACAAAATTGATCCGACGGGCAAGCGCGTCGTAATTATTGGCCGCAGTCTGACGGTCGGCCGGCCGCTGGCATTGATGCTGATCAAGCGCCACGCTACGGTAACGGTGTGCCATACGCGCACAAAGGAAATTGATAAACTCTGCCGCGAGGCGGAGATCATCATCGCGGCGGCGGGCAGCGCTCAAATGGTGGACAAACGGTATATGCAAAAAGGACAAATTATTATAGATGTCGGCGTCAACGTCGCCGATGACGGCAGTCTGTGTGGCGACGTCGTCTTTGCAGACGCTGAAAATATTGCAGGGGCAGTCAGCCCCGTGCCGGGAGGAGTTGGTATGATTACGGCCGGCGTGCTGGTATCTCACACCGTCAAGGCCGCAAAAGCACAGTAGAGAGACAATCGCATATTTATTTTATTTAACGTCAGAGTAGATTGGCATGCGTTAAGTGCCGGCGGATGGGAAGTTGCCGTCGGACGAAAGGCTTTTGGCCTGCGGTATGTCAGTCGCGTCCGCTGTCATTAAGAGAACCTTCTTAGTGTAGCGCATTATCGCACATTGGAGGTAACAAATTGAAAAAAATGAGTCTTAAGGAGCTGCTGATTATCAGCTTGCTCATCGCGATGGAATTTGTCCTATCGCGCTTCTTATCGATTTCCACGTCGATCGTTAAAATCGGCTTCAACTTCATCCCGATCGCAATTATTGCGATGTGGTACGGCCCGTTAAAAGCCGGCATCGCCGCCGCTCTGTCAGATTTTTTAGGCGCAATGATCGCACCGATCGGCCCATACTTTCCCGGCTTTACGCTCACCGCTTTCTTAACGGGCGTTATCTACGGCATATTTCTATACAAAAGAGAAAAATCCTGGTCGAATATCAGTCTGGCGGCTATTACGGTCTCGCTGGTGCTGACATTGGTGTTGGATTCGTTCTGGCTGCATACGCTGTATGGGCAGGCCTTTATTGCGCTGCTGCCGACGCGGCTGCTGAAAGTAGGGATTATGATTCCGTTGCAAATTTTGATGATCAAGCTCGTCTGGGAAAAGATTTGCAATAACCAGTGGGTGCGGGGGAATGTGTTGTAAATTCAACTGTTATAGGATAAAAAAAGAACGGCATCGCAATTGCGGTGCCGTTTTAATTTTATCCTTATGGTCGGTGTCGTCGTGCTACTTCACAAAACCGTTCCATTGCTTTTTCAAGCACGCTGCGCGGGCAGGCGAGGTTCAAGCGTTCGAAGCCTGCGCCTTCTTCGCCGAAGATGTAACCTTCATTAAAAAACAGGTGCGCGTTGTGCATTTCTTCTTTCAGGCGTTCTTTGCTCAGGCTCATCTTGCGGCAGTCCAGCCACATCAGGTAGGTGCCTTCAAGGTCGAATACCCCAATATGCGGGGCATATTCTTGAATGTATTTTTTCGTGAAATTATAATTATCATGAATATATTGATTTAACTCGTCAAGCCAGCCTTCGCAGGACGTATAGGCGATCTCGCAGGCTTTCCACGAGAGCACGGAAGAGGTGCCGGCGTAGATGGCGTCGTACTGCGCTTTAAACTGCTCGCGCAGAGCGGCGTTGGAGATGATGATATTTGAATGGTTCAATCCGGCCAGATTAAAGGTCTTGCTCGGCGCGGTGCACGTGATCGTAATATCGGCAATCGCCTCTGAAAGCGTAGCCATCACGGTATGGCGATGGCCGGGCATAATAAAATCTGCGTGGATTTCATCCGAGATCAGCAAAAGGTCGTTTTCCAGACAGATTTGGGCGATGCGCAGCAAGTCTTCCTTCGGCCAGACGCGGCCGCCGGGATTGTGCGGCGAACAGAACAACAAGATTTTATTGTTGGGATCTTTAGCCTTTTTCTCAAGGTCATCAAAGTCGATTTCATAGCGCGCATTGCCTTCTAAGAGTGGGCTGCGCACGACTTTGCAGCTATTTTTTTCGATGGCGGCATAGAAAGGGAAATAGACGGGCGGCATAATAATAACGCCGTCGCCGGGGGCGGAAAAAGCTTTAATCGCCGCGGTAAACGCGCTGACGACGCCGGGGGTGATGACGACCCATTCGTCCTGAATTTGCCAGCCGAGGCGTCTGTCCATCCAACTGCGCAGCGCGTCGTAGTAGGATGGAACGATTACTGTGTAGCCGAGAATCGTATCGTCTAAATATCGCTTTAAACCTTCGACGATTTCCGGCGGGGTTGCAAATTCCATATCCGCCGTTGAGAGCGGCACGATATCTTTGGGAAGATCGGACATACTCCTGTGCATGGCATCCCATTTTTCGCTGCCGACACCAATTCGAGGTTTATAAATATCAAAATTGTATTCCATAAAAGTCCGCCTTTCTTTTAGCTAATCTTAATACAAGCTTAGCACTAAATTGAAAATTAGTCAATTTCGAAAATTGCTTGTATTTGGCGGTTGTTTTTACTATAATAGATTCAAAGAAAGTAAGAAGCTGAAAAGCGAAAAATTCAGGGAGGTAATTAAAATGGACCTTATTCAAAGCATTCGCGACAGAGCAAAACTTCAGGGCAAACATATTGTTTTGGCCGAAGGGACAGAAAAGCGGACGATTGCTGCTGCGGAGATTATCACTAAAGAGAAAATCGCGACGGTAACCCTTGTCGGCCCGGTCGACGAAGTGCAAAAAGTTGCAAAAGAAAACGGCGTCAGTTTAGACGGCGTTGAGATTGTAGATCCTGAGAAATCACCGGATTTTCAAGCGTATGCGGAAGAATTCTGTGAAATGAGAAAAGCCAAAGGCATGACGATGGAAAAAGCGGTGGAAACGATGAAGAACCCGCTCTACTTCGGCGTGATGATGGTTTATAAAGATAAGGCGTACGGTATGGTTGCGGGTGCGCAAAATGCGACGGGGGATG
>CALGIV010000242.1 GCA_937914785.1 uncultured Eubacteriaceae bacterium
CGCGATTCGTGAAGGCGGCAGGACGGTTGGCTCCGGTGTTGTGGCTGAGGTTGTTCAGTAAAAAGATAAGCACATTTTTGGACAGCATCTTCTGCGATGCTGTCCTTTGCTGTTTGATCGATTATATGACAGTGGAGGTTTAATATGAATGCAATTTTTACACGCCGCTCCATACGCGATTATCTGGATCAGCCGGTAGAAAAGGAAAAAATCAAACGCTTGCTGCGCGCCGCTATGCAAGCCCCTTCAGCCCATAACCGGCAGCCGTGGGAATTTTTGGTAGTTACGGATAGAGAGGCAAAGGCACAACTGGCAGCAATGAGCCCTTATGCCAAACCGGCAGAAAAAGCACCTTGCGTGATTGTCGTACTGGCTAATGAAAATGTACTGGATAAAAACAGCGATATTAAATGGTGGCCGCAGGATTTAGGCGCCTGTACACAAAATATCCTCCTGCAGGCCGTTGAAGAAGGGCTGGGTGCCGTCTGGATGGGGTTTTATCCACGTGCAGACCGCTGTAATGCAGCCATTGAATTCTTGCGCCTGCCTGAGGGAATCCTGCCGTTTTGCCTGATCGCCGTCGGCTACGGTAAACAGGAAAATCATTTTACCGATCGGTTTCAGGCACATAAAATCCATTATGAGCAGTACTAAAAAGCGGGCTTAAGCCCGCTTTAATAATTTGATCTGCTGTTTACAATTTCTTATACACAATCTCTGCCGGCTTTAACTTCGGCACGTAATGCACACCGGCTTCATCCTGATAATACGGCGTCTGTCCATTTACAAGATCGACAAGCTGCACTTCCTGTGCGGGCTTGCCAAGTGTGAGGACAGAGGCCAATTTAAACGGCTTTTCAATATCAAGATATTCCTCTAAATACTGATAATTAAGACTTGCAAACTGACAACCGCCATACCCTTTTTCGACTGCACCCAATGTCATATTCTCAAGCGCAATGCCCAAATCCCACATCCACATAGCATTTCCTTTATAGGCCGATTCATCGCGCAGACACACGATATAAGCCACCGGCCGCTCTCCTTCTTCCGGGCCCGGCCAATCCGGCAGAAAAAAGGCCCATTTAAGGTTTTCACAAATTACTTTACACCGTTCCTCATCCGTCACGAGAATATACCGCAGACCATTGCGATTATGCCCACAGGATGAAATGCGGGCCAGTTCCACAAGCTCTTCCAGTTCCGACATTGAGATTTTTACGCTCTGATCAAACTTTCGGTACGTCCGATTCTTCAAAACGAGTTCTTTCATATTCATCACTACGCCTCCTTATAAGCCATTGATTTTGCTATTTTACAATATAATCAAATTCAGTGTCAATAAAAGGACGATTTCCACCGTACTCCGAACTACACCGCTTTAACAAATATTGCTTTTTTGCCTGATTTCGCTATAATAAAACTAATTTCAAAAAATAATCATAAAAAATTTTTATCCGTTTTACTTATTCTGTTATTAGCTTTCAGTTTTGTGGCTTGCGGTAACAGCAGCGGCAATTCCAATAACAACAGTTCTGAGCAGTCGAATGATCCCGTTACCCAGGGTGGCGACAATAGAGTGGCGACAATGCGGATGATCCTGATGCAAGCACAGCAGGCACGCCCATCGGCACCGTATTGGCCGACCAAAATGATATTCTGATCAAATATGCCGGCCTCGAATCTGACAGTTGGGGCGATTATAAGATCAAGCTGACTATTGAAAATAACTCCGATACAGATGCTACCGTTCAAATACGCGATATGTCTCTTAATGGCTATATGATCGATGGTATTATGTCTTGCGACGTAGTTGCGGGTAAAAAAGCCAATGATGGCATTTCCATTTGGGAATCCAAGCTGGAAGAAAATAATATTACAGAACTCGAAGAAACAGAATTCTATTTCCATGTCTATACGCTGGAGGGCTGGGATACTATATTCGATTCCGATGTCATAAAAATCGAATTTAAATAATAAAAAAATCGCTCAACGGGGACGGTGACATAAAAAAATCTTTAACGCAATTGTCGGCATAGCATCAGGCTATGCCGATTTTCATTATTTCATTTTATAGATAGCCGTACACAAAATGATGTATACTATTAGATATTCTTTTCAGGCGGTATGACTATGTTGAAAATCAATCTATGGATACGAAAATTAAGACCTTATCCTCAAAAATTATCAATGCGGACTGAAATAATTTTTTCTGCCTGCGTCATATTGCTTGGTATGAGTATGGGGCTTATTGCAAAGATGACTGACAGCGTATCAATCATAGGGGATATTGGAACAGAATTGAGCATATGGGTATTTGCCGCAACAATCATTGCCGCATATAGCCGATATCCTGTCTCTGCGGCCATCAACGTGTTATTATTTTTCATATCCATGTTAGCGGCATACTATATTTACGGATTTGTCGTACTAAACTTTTTTCCAAAAACGTATTTCTTAGCGTGGCTTGTCGTAGCACTCATATCATCATTTGCCGGTTTTTGTACGTGGTTTTCAAGGGCAAAAGGAATTGTTGGAAGCGTAGCAACCGCGCTCCCTGCTGCCTTACTATTCGCACACGGATATCCCGCTTTCTATACTTCCCGGTTGCCCCTGTATCTTTCTCTCGTAATGGGATTGCACTATGTGTTTTCCTGCCACGGACAATAAAATACAAAGCAATAGCCTTTGGCATTTCAATTCCAATAGCCTTTATAGTCGATAAGCTGTATCTGTTCCGGTTTTTAGCATTTTAAAGATACACCCGCCGCCCAAAACTGGACGGCGGGTTTTTGGTTGTGTATAAATCTCCGGCAAGTGACCGGTTCTTTTATTTAACCCAACTGATACGCTGAACGCTTAATACCCCTGCTCATGGTTAAAGCGATTCTGCATATCATCATAGCGACCATCTAAAAACGCTTTTAAATTGTTTCTCAAAATTTCATAACCCTTTTGCATATACATCACATTATGGCCGCAAATATGCGGTGTGATGACAATGTTGTCGAGTTCCCATAATTTATTGTCTTCCGGAAGCGGTTCCGTATCGAATACATCGACGATATAGCGCCGGAACACTTTGTTTTTCAGCGCTTCATAAAGGTCGTCTTCACTCGTCGTACCGCTGCGTCCCATATTGATCATACACGCAGTAGGTTTCATCATATCGAAATATTGCTTATTGATAATCCCCTGAGTTTCAATCGTCAGAGCCAGCAGATTTACGATATAATCACACGTAGAGAAAACCTTCTCCAACTCATTTAGCGCATAAACCTCTTTGACGCCTTCAACAGGCTCTACTCTTCTCTTTACGCCGACGACTTCAAGCCCCATCGCATTGGCCTTTTGTGCCAGTTCCTGCCCGATGGCACCAAGCCCTAAGATGCCCAAACGTTTGCCACTAATCTGATCCTGCGGCAGCAATGCCCATTTGCGCTCCTTCTGATTCCAGAGCACCTTATCCAAGTTACGTGCATCCAGCACCATCATCGCAATCGCATATTCGGCCATATGTACCGGATGGATGCCCCGCCCTGTCGTTAAAATAATACCGCGCTCGTCAATTTCTTTCAGCGGAAGCTTATCGACACCGGCCATAAAGCTGTTTAAGTACTTTAGCTTTTTTGCCGTTGCCAGCACTTCTCTCGTGATAAACCGGCCGGCGTAAATATCCGCATCCACAATTTCTTTTTCGAATTCTGCCTGATTCTGTGGATAGACAGCCGTACACTGCGGAAAGTCGGCCTTCAGATTATCCAGCACCTCACTTCCCGGCATTTCTGTGTAAACAACAATTTTCATACTGTATTCCTCCTATAGAAACGTATTTAATAACCTCTCGCATAGTTATATACGTTTTTCATCTCTTCTGGCTGCCCGTCGATAAAGGCACGCAAATTATGTTTAAAAAGTGGATACGCTTTATCGAGCAGTGTCTCGTTCGGCCCACAGATATGCGGCGTGATCAGCACATTGTCCATTTTCCAGAATACGCTGTCTTCCGGCAGCGGTTCGACGACAAAAACATCGGAAATATAGCGCCGAAATACCTTTTGCTCAAGTGCCTGAATCAATTCATCCTCAACAAACGCACTGCCGCGCCCCATATTGATAATACAGGCACTTGGCCTCATCAGTTCAAACTGCCGCTTGCCGATCTTGCCCGTCGTCTCAGGCGTTTGCGGCATCAGGTTGATGATATAATCACACGTTTTAAAAACTTCATCCATCTCATCCGAGCTGTAGACCGTATCGACAAACGCTACTTCCTGCTTGTTCCGCTTCGTACCGACGACTGTCATGCCCATTGCGGCGGCCTTTTTGGCAACCTCCTGCCCAATAGAACCAAGCCCTAAAATACCGAGACGTTTGCCGTAAATCTGATTTTGAGGCGGCATTTGCCAAACCTTGTTTTGCTGATTCTTCACGCACTGGTCCAAATTCCGCACATCCAGAATCATCATCCCAATGGCGTATTCGGCCATATGCAGATCATACAATCCACGGCCATTTGTCAGAATATATCCCTTCTTTTGAATCACACTCAGCGGCAAGGCATTTACACCAGCCATACAAGTGGCATACCATTTCAGGTTTTTCGCCGTATCGAAATATTCATTGGGCGGGTTTTCCCAGTACACCATCAATACATCGGCATCATCCGCCAGCGTAAGAAATGTCTCTCTGTTTTCAGGATAATAAATGTCACATTCACCTTCAAAATCCTGTTTCAATCGATGCAGCGCATTGCCTTCACCGATCTGAATTCCCGGATATATTACCACTTTTAGCATAGCTACACCTCCCAAATCGATTATACCACGCATTTGGACGCGATGTCCAGTTCTCCCATTTATTTTGCATACAAGAACCGGTTTATGGCAATACTGAGCATTGAAAAAAGGAGGTACATTATGGACATTTTATCCGCTATACTAAACGGCGTGTTTTTAAGTCTGGTCGTCGCAATCAACGGCGTTCTTATGCAGGGTGCCGGAAACTTTTCCGCTCTGCTGATTATCAACGTATCCGGGTTTGCACTCGTCTGTATCTACTACTTCGGCATCCGCCGCTACCGTCTTCCCTCCTTGAAAGGTATTCCGGGCTATTTTTTCTTCTCAGGGTTTTTAAGTATGTTCAGTACGTTGTTTTCTTCGTTATCTGCCATACACATCGGCCTGACCCTTTCGGTATGCCTCGCGCTGTTTACGCGCATCGTCACCGCCGCGCTCATCGATCATTATGGTTTTTTCGAACGTGAAAAACGACCTTTTAAACCGCTTCGGCTCATCAGCTTCGCTATTATGTTCGGCGGCGCCGCAGTGATGATGCTGGCAAATTGAGTATTGAAGGAGCAATAGAATGTTTTATTACCTAATGGCGCTTGCCGCCGGCATCAATATCGTCATCAGCACATCGATCAATGCGATGCTCGGCAAGAAAATCGGTATGATCAACAATGCTATGGTCTACTATTTCATCTATGCCTGCACATGCATCGGCGCATTCTTACTCTTTGCACGTACAGAACCCTTTGTCACCGGCACGATGGAACCACTCCCCTGGTACGCGTACACCGGTTCAGTTATCGCCGTCCTTACCCTGTTGTTAAGCACCTATGCGATGCAGCGCTTTTCCGCGGTCTATTATGTGCTGATTACTTATCTGGCACAGATGTTTACAGCTGTCGCTTACGACTTTTTCGTCCACGGCGATCTCAATATATACAAAGCAGGCGGCAGTGCCATTATGCTTTGCGGGTTGCTGCTCGATATGAAGCTAACAAAAATGGCTCCTCATAAAAAAACACTTGAAAAAACACCTAAAATGTAGTATGGTAAGTTCGCTGGGGATGTGGCGCAGTTGGGAGCGCGTCTGAATGGCATTCAGAAGGCCAGGGGTTCGAATCCCCTCATCTCCACCATATTGAAATGACCTTCAGGTTTTAAACAGTTCTGATTGGACTGAATAAAACTGAAGATTTTTTTTTGCCCAAAAGTCTTGTGTAACAAAGCTTCCAGGCATTGTTATGTAATCTGGATGTCCAATTTAACTTGCTTTATTTTTCTTCTGATAATATATCTCCTCAAACTGCTCAGGGGTTTTATCGGACAAGGTAGTATGAGGCCGCCGGGTATTCAAGAATATAATATAATGATCTACACATTGTTACCAATCGTTCTCCCGCTCCGGGAGAACGATTGGACAACCTTGTTCACGCGCAGCAATGTCCGAAAGGCTTTCGATGTATATTGTGTACCCTGATCGCCGTGGAAGATCAACTGCTGTGGATGCCCTCTTTTTTCAAAAGCGCATTTTAATGTGGAGGTTATCAGATAAGTACTGTGCTTCGACGATATTTTGTACGCAACCACCTTCCTGAAAAACAAATCCAGGAACGACGCAGATATAGGAATACTCATCCTTTACCTTGAAATAGGTGATATCGCTGACCCATACCCGGTTTGGCTCTGATACATCATCATGCTCAAAAATTACTTGGATGAGGCCGCTCTTTTCGTTGCAAGTGAATGGAAAGTGACCTTTTTCCTTTTCTACCAAATCTTTAGAAACTTCTTTCAATATTTTTCATAAGGTTTTTTCGATTGCCTGGTCTTGCTTGGGCATAGTTCTGTATTACCATTTCTGGAGCACTGGTCCAGATTCATCTTGGATTGTCGCAAGCTGACCCTTACTTAAATAACTTACACTTGAACTGTACCGGATATGAACCTTTCTTTTATATCCGGATTTTGTTTTGTGTACTCTTGTAAAATACAGTTACTCCTGTCGCAAACCATTATTTAAACCTTGCCGACAACAGTTTTGGCTCGTTTATCCTGCAGTTTCACATATTTGCAATAGAACTCATAAAATAATAGTATTAATCAGATTCAAATTCAAAAATCAAATTTTTTACAGATGAAGGAACCATTTATGACAACTCTATCAAATACCACGTATGACACACCAACCGAATTACTTTCTGAGACGGATGAGTTTTTAATTTCAGTTTCACTCCTTCTCCCTCCGGAAGAACCTCCAGCACCGCCCGGTGTTAGAATACCGGCGACGGTTTCTACAGAGGGTGAACTGCGCACCGCTATCAGCGCGAATAACTCGCCCATCAATGTCGCAGCCAATTTCACCATCAGCAGCGTAATCAACATCAGCGGCAACCGGGATATCGTCATCCAGAGTCTGGCTCCCAATACTAACACCATCAGCCGTGCGGGCAACTTCAGTTCCACTTATATGTTTTTAGTGAATACAGGCAGCAGTTTGACATTGAGCAACATCGCTTTAAATGGCATGGATTATGACTCCTATAGTATTGTTGCCAATCTGGGAACATTAACGGTGGAAGATGGCACGCTAATTTATAACAGCGCCTTCAGCGGTGTGATCAATCAGGGCACTATGTATGTAACCGGCGGAATTTTTGAAAACAACAGGAATACTGGCGGCGGAGCTATATTCAGCAGCAAGAACGGTATCTTGAATATCAGCGGCGGCATCTTTCGCAACAACGAGGCTACACTATTTGGCGGCGCCATTTATTCCAATAACGCTACCGTTAACATCTCGGGAGGAGAGTTCACCGGTAACAAAGCCGGGCGTAACGGCGGAGGCCTGGGTTTGGTTAACTTAACCACAGGTAACATTTATGGAACAGCCAATATCCACTACAATGAAACCGAAGAAGCCGGCGGTGGAGTCACCATACAAAACAGCAACGTTTCCATCTATGGAGATGTGCAGATTGCCAATAACCGCACCGTTGACTATGGCGGCGGCATATATAGCCACACGACGACGGGTTTCTTAAGCAATATCGCCATCTATGATCGCGTGAACATTACCCAAAACCAAGCCGGTTCCGGTGGCGGCATCTTCGCTTTCTTTCTCAATGAAATCCAGATTTACGGCTCGGTAAGCATTACCAATAATTTAGCCACTCAAGTCGATGGAAATGGTGGCGGGATCACGCTTTTGGATCAGGCGCAGGCTACTATCGGAGAGAATGTCTTGGTTCAGTATAACATAGCTTTTCTTTCCGGCGGAGGCATTTTCCTGTTTGACGCGACTTTGCAATTAAGCGGGCAAGCTAATATATCCCGCAATATGTCTCCTCAAGGTTCGGGAGTAGCTGATTTTGGTTTGTTACAACTACAGGACAGCGTGTTGATAGAAAAGGTTTATTTGGACGATCCCCGTTTTTTGCTGGAGCTAACCGGTCCGTTGACGAGTGCGTATATCGCCTTTGAGCTGTCCGATTATTTTATGGATAAAGATCTCATTGTAGTAGCACAAGGCAGCTCGTCTTATCCTCTTCCCACTGCTGTGGATGCAAGCTATTTCATCCCCCCCTCGTCGGGATATAAGAGTATCGTATACAATGACACGCAAATCGCTTTTATCCGGCAGAATGAAATAACAATTCAGTTCGATCCGAACACCAAAAATTGCGTTACCAATATGCCCGGTGAAATAGTCTCTTTACCCGGCCTCATTACTTTTCCCACAACCATACCGCAACGGTGCGGCTATATTTTTATAGGTTGGGGAACTCTGCCTAACGGTGGTACGATATACCAACCAGGTCAAACCGTCGATTTGGAAAGCGACACTGTTTTCTATGCTCAGTGGACAGCATCACCCTTCTCTCCACATTGCTATTACCGATACTGCTATTGTTGTTGCCGTTAAGGTGTTTGCCGATGGCTCGCCTGTCATCGGTTCATCGACGACGGCATAACTCCTTTTCTCACTTTTATGTTGCGCTGATTATTGGGGTTTTGTTTTCCATATTAAAAAGATGTCAAACCCACCTGTCAACTACCTTGGACTATTAATTTCACCGGGTTTCTCTAAAAAC
>CALGIV010000243.1 GCA_937914785.1 uncultured Eubacteriaceae bacterium
AAAAACCCTTTGGTGACCGCGATGACAGCCATCGGCAGAATTGTAAAAACAGCGACCTTACTCATACTGCTTAATATACCGAGCGCCTGCTCATTGAAGCCATACGCGAACAGGCCGGCCAGCTGATCATTAAAAATAAACCCCAGCGCAGTAATAATAACCCCTGTCAACAAAGAGATGTTTAACACATTGCTCATCACTTTATTTTGATTGTTATCCGTTTCAGCCGAATTATAAACGCGCGAAAAACATATCATCAACGCAGACGCCAGCGCCGAAAACAAGACGATGGGAATCGTCTGCGCAACGATATAAGAATCGCTGATAAAGCTTGCGCCAAACGTGCGCGCCAAAGCCATATCTTTCATTAATAATAAAATCTTACCAATCACCAGACTCCAAATCATAATCAGAGCCGGTTTGGAATATCTTTTCTGCATTTCGTCCACCATAACCAACAGTTATCGAATAGATGTATTATAGTATATTCTACTGTCAAAGTAAAACCAATTTTGCAATTAATTATTTCCAGAAAAGCAAAAAACAAAAGCTTATGCTTTTGTTTCACTCAATGTTTTTTGCCATTTGGAGCATTTGCGCCGCATGCGCCAATGTGCTTTGCGTGATGTCTTTACCGCCCATCATTTTCGCCAATTCTTCTATACGCGCCGCTTCATCAAGTTTTATCAGACTCGTATGAGACAACTGTCCCATCGTCTTTCGTGCGGAAAAATGCGTACCCGCCACCGCGGCGATCTGCGGCAAATGCGTAATCAGCAACACCTGATACTGCCGTCCCAGCCGTTTTAACTTCTCAGCCGTCTTCTGCGCCGTTCGCCCGGAAATGCCCGTATCGATTTCATCAAATACCAGCGTAGCAATTTCCTCATCTGCGATGAGCACTTTCAGCGCCAGCATCAACCGGCTCATCTCGCCGCCGGACACAATCTTATTAAGCGGCCGCGGAGCATATCCGCTGTTGGCCGAAAACAAAAACTCCACATCATCATAACCATTTTGCCGGATTTCACCCTCTTCCGGCGCCCGTTTGATGTCCACTTCAAAAACAGCAGCCGGCATCGCCAAGTCGGTCAAATGAGCCTCTATTTGCTGCTCCAGTCTTGACTTTGCCGCGACGCGCATCTTTGATAACGCCCCAGCCTGCCTGTAATATATTTCCTTTGCTTCTTTTTCTGCCTCTTGCTTTTCCGCCAATACACCGTCCAGGTTTTCAAGCGTATCCAACGCGCGTATTTTTTCATCCCGCAGAAACAAAATTTCCTCGATTGTCGGCGCAAATTTTCGTTTTAATTGCGTAATTTTATAAGCCCGCTCTTCCAATGTGTCGATATCCTCGCCGTCAAAATCCATATCTGCAATATAATCGCGCAATGCCAGCGCCGTATCTTCCAGACCTATAAAAGCGCTTTGCATCGATTGAACGGGTTCTTCAAGGCTCTTATCCGCCTCGGCAGCCTTGCTCAAAAAAGAAAACGCCTGCTGTATAATTTTTAAAGCATTTTGTTCCTCTGCATACAAAGCAGCATAACTTGCCTGAACATTATCGGCAATCAACGAAAAGTTCCGGCCCCTTACGATGCGGCGTTCAACCTCTTCATCATCGCCGACCTTCAATTCCAACGCATTGATCTCGTCAACCTCTGCCCGCAGCTCCTCGCGCTGCTGCTGCGCCTGACTTACCAGCCGCTGCACTTCTTCAAGCGCGCTTTTAGCCAGCATATAAACTTCGTACGCCGCCCTCGTCGCCTCTCTTGCCGGACTGATTGCCCTGTCAAAAGCATCCAGATACTTTATGTGTGTCGAAATTTTCAGAAGCGACTGGTGTTCGTGCTGGCCATGGATATCGACCAGCATACTGCCAAGCTTTCTAAGGTCTGCCACCGTCACCGCCATCGAATTAATCCGGCAAATATTCTTACCGTTTGCAAATATCTGGCGCGTAAAAATCAGCTGGTTTTCTGCATCGATCCCCAACTCTGCCATCTGCTCGACAACAGCAGCACTTCTGTCAATATCAAAGATCGCCTGAATCACCGTTTTTTCACTGCCCTGCCGAATAGCCTCCTTGCTCGCTCTGCCGCCTAAGGCCATCGACAATGCATCGACGATAATCGACTTGCCGGCGCCGGTCTCCCCGGTAATCACATTGAGTGCACCGTCAAATTCGATCACCGCATTTTCAATGATTGCAAAATCTCGGATGCTTAACTGACTAAGCATTTCCCTCTCCTCGCTTATTTTACATATCGTTTCAAGTTTTTCATCAAATCGACAGCCGCCTGCTCGGACTTGCATAAAATGAATATCGTATCATCGCCAGCCAGACAACCAACAATTTCCGACCATTCCGTCAAATCAATCGTCACGGCCGCCGCGTGTGCCATCCCCGTCAACGTCTTGAGCACGACCATATTGCCGGCGTAATCAATGGATGCGACCGCTTCGCGAAACACATTCATCATACGCTCGTTGACCGGTACGGACTCATCCCGATACTTCGTGTACCGGTACTTGCCGTTCACGTCCATCATCTTCACCAATTTCATATCTTTAATATCGCGGCTGATGGTCGCCTGGGTAATTTCATAGCCTTCTTCTTTGAGCTTTTCCGCCAGTTCCTCTTGCGTCTCGATCGGCATCTGCTCGATGATTTCCAGTATTTTGGTTTGTCTTTTTACTTTCATCTTAAACCTTTCTCATCTAATTTTGGAGTAGAAATCTTTATAAAAATTATGATTATCAAATATGATAAATTTAATTTTCTTTTCGCTGACAAAAAATTCCATCGACATATCTTTAATATCAAGACACCGTTTGCCATCGCAGCGCACGATACATTTTCCGCGCCGCACGACGATGCGGATTTTCTCATTGGGGTCGATGATGATCGGCCGATTATATAACGAATGCGGGCGAATCGGATTTAACAACAACGCTTCAATCTTCGGATTAATGATCGGCCCGCCCGAGGATAGCGAATACGCCGTAGAGCCTGTCGGGGTTGCGACGATCAGGCCGTCCGCATCGTATTCTGCCAAAAATGTATGATCGATATAAACATGCATATTAATCGCGCCGTCCTGCTCATTGTCACGGAAAAAGATAAACTCGTTTAAAGCGACATAGCTTCCTTCCGAATGCGTCATTTCAACAAGGACACGCTCTTCAATTGCATACAGATCCTGCAGGATCATATCGAGGTAATACTGCCATTCATATTTTTCGACCGTAGCCAAAAAACCCAGCTTACCCAAATTAATCCCCATCAGTGGCGTTTTTGTAAAATTCAGCGTTTTAATCCCCTCTAAAATCGTCCCGTCCCCGCCGAGTATTAAAATCGCATCACATAAATCTGCCGTGTCCGCCGTTAATTTTTCAGCCGACTCATCTGAAGAAAGAGACAAAATATCTTCATACAAATATAATTGCGCCCTTTTGTTCAAAAAAGAGATCACATCTTTGGCGTAAAGGTAATTTTCATCCTTAATCGGATTCGACATAATGCCTATTTTCTTCATCACAACTCCTTGCTTTATACACTCAACTCCGTGTGGGCTTCTTCAACCACACGTTTAACTTCAAACGTATCTAATTGTTTTTTTAGCAACATATTATGTTTTATGTATAATAAAAACTCGATATTCCCTTTTGCACCCTTAATACCTGAATACGTGAGCCCCTCAACTGAATAGCCGCTGTCATACAAGGCTGTAACGACACCATTCAGTATGTCGATATGCACAGAAGGCTTTTTGACGATGCCGTGCTTTTCGACGAGCGCCCTTGCTCCCTCAAATTGCGGTTTGATTAAAATGATGCCTTCCGCACCGTCTTTTAAAAACTGCTTTAGGTTCTCCGTCAACTTCAGCACCGAAATAAACGATACATCCATAACAAAGCCATCTGCCCGCTCACCGACAGCCTCAAATTGCAGATGCCGGAAGTTCGTCTTTTCCAACACGGTAACGCGCTCATCTGTGCGCAGCTTGTAGTCCAGCTGCCCGTAACCCACATCAATCGCCCAAACTTTTCGCGCACCGCTTCTCAGCAGACAGTCGGTAAACCCGCCGGTGGATGCTCCGATATCTAAAAACACCTTGTTTTGGACATCAATTTCGAAAAAGTCCAGCGCTCTTTTCAGTTTCAACCCGCCGCGCCCGACATAGATATTCTCGCGCTGCTTTACTGTCACTGATACGCTGTCAGCGACCGGCGTCCCCGCCTTGGTAACCCTGATGCCATCAATGAAAACCTCACCGGCCAATACGGCAGCTTTCGCCTTTTCTCTGCTGTCAAAATAACCCTTTTCAAACAGATAGACGTCCAATCTTCTTTTAGCCAATCTACCTTTTATCCTTAATTTTTCAATAAATTTGTATAATTATACCATAGTGTTAAATAAAAATCAATTTAATAAAATTTCCTGTACTTTTAAAATAGATGGAAATTTATGTAAATATTTTCACTGTTTCCTTAACCTGTTTTACAGAAATAAAAAAGCTGATTTCCTTTTAGAAATCAGCACCGGTTTTATTTTTCAATTTACAAAATCTCCACTGTCATATTTTTCATGGAACATCTGAATAAACATCTCTCGATTACAAATTCCATCAAGGTACATCGCTATGCTGTTTACCACCTCGACCGGAACGGTGCCTGCCCCATCAATCACCAACTCCTTACTTTCCAATATACTTTTATAAATATCGGAATGATCGTCAAAATAATACAGCGTAACGTATCCTTCTTCAATCTTAAACCGAAAAGCTTCCATCGCTCCGCTCAATTCTTCTTCCGACAACTGAGTGATTTCAGCAGTGGCAAAACCGGCCTCTTTTACGCCCTCTACAAATAGTTCCAAAAATGTTTTCCGTCTCGACTCCACCTCAGGCCATAAATCAGGCAGCGAATGCTCTTCACCATTGCTTGGAGAATAGATCGTTCCCTTGTCAAAATAGATGACTTCCGGCTCTTCGGCGCCTTGGCCACAAGCCGCCAGACAGGCAAGCAGTGCGGTAATCAAAAAAAATACCAGATACTTTTTCATTGCCTCTTCCTCCACATACTATATATCTAATTTTACAGTATATAATATTAAAACTCAATCATCTAAAAGCATAAAACAACATAATAGCATTTTTGGTAAAAAGTAATATCATTAACTTTCGACTCCAAACCAAGAACAAATCAACTTGATTAAAACCCCAGAGGAATACCTGAAAAAACCCGGCCATGAAAAAGCAGGGGCGTTCTTCAATACATATTGAAAGCCTAAAGGAAGCAGGGCGGAAAATTGGCCGATACACGCACGGCCAATTTTAGCTTTG
>CALGIV010000244.1 GCA_937914785.1 uncultured Eubacteriaceae bacterium
CATGATGCCCTTCGGTGTGATGGTGCGTCCTGCTTTGTAACAGGCATTGTTGGTCAGAATGAGTTTGTGCAAGTTCATTTTTTATCCTCCGTTCTGTCGTGAAGCTGTTCTAAAATATCCTTGAGTTTTGCCGGAATAGGTAGTCCAAGATGCCCGGCGTTTTCAAGCATCGAGACGCCCTCGTTGGAACAGTAGAAGAAGATGACGGCTGTCCGCAGCACTTCTCCAGTACTGATAAGATAAGTATCCATGATATGTGCGATGCCAACCATAACGAAAATCAACACTTTCTTACAGATACCCTTGAAGCCAACTTCGCTGGATAGCTTTTTGTCTGCGATGGCGCACATAATGCCGGTGATGTAGTCGGCGACCACAAAGACCAGCAGCGCATAAAGAAAGCCGTCAAAGCCTCCGACAAACCAGCCGAAGAAGCCGCCAACCGCCGCAAGTCCCATCTGAATCCAAGTCCAAACTTCTTTCATTTATAAAACCTCCAGTTTGTGAATTTCTATTATGAAAAAGCGCTCCCACCAAAAAGCGGGAACGCAGAAAACAAGATATCTCCGGCTACAGGAACAGGGGAATCTCCTGCATCCGGTTTATAACCGCCCCTTGGGTTTACGATGTTAGGGTAGGGGATTTGTGCATAGTAATTTTGATTATAGATTTTGTATACCATTTTTCGTTCGCTTACTTTCTTATGTCAGCCCTGCAAAAATCGTCGCCGTAAAATAAAACCCAGACGGAAACGTCGACTTTACAACGCTATCCTCCCAACCGCCCGTATTGGCAGCTGTGTTATACAGACGAGCAAGACAAAATGATGATGGCTGTCCTTGAACAGCCCATCCATAATCAATATTGGGATGGCCGAGGGTAAAATCGGAAGCGGAAAACACAATGCAATCACCCTCATATACAAAATTTAAATTTGCCAAATTGCCTGTATTGCTGTAGATATTGTTATATACGGCACGTCTCAGAAAGTCTTTGGCTATACCATAATTATGGGCTACCGTACTACTGCTAACCGTCCACTTACCCGATACGTCAAACCTAAATTTACCGTTACCCAAACAAGTACAAAAACACTGACCAATGATCGTAGCGTTGTGCCCCATACTCCCAGCTGTGCGAGTGACTGTGCCGACGACGCCGCCACTATAGATTGATCCGTCAAAGAGCACACTGCCTCTGAATCGTGCAGGCCACCCAACGTCAAGCAGATTGCCTGCCTCCGCAACTTTACCAATGCCGATACCTGTACCGCTATTGTGAAGGTTGAGGATCGTCGCTGCTGTCGACGCCTGTACAGACTGCTCGGTCGTCATCACGCCGTCTTTTACGCTTACAATAATGTCATAGGTATAGCTGCTATCAGCAGGAATGATGACTGTATAATTCGTAACGGCATATTGGTTTGCAAGGCTCGGCAAGGCCACCGACGTATAGCTGCCGGCAACAGAGCTCTTGTATTTGTACCAATATGTTGCCGTGTTGATATTACTTAGGGATTGCACAGTCGCGGAAAAGGTAAAGGAAATGTATTCTCCCTGGTCGTTCTCGGTTCCGTTAACATTACAGCGGTGCGTTGACAAAGCAGTAATTAACGGTGGCGTATATTGCACTGCTGTAACTTGTTTCAGAGCCGTACCGGTTCGTCCTCGCGCATCTGTGACTGTTGTTAAGATACTCACGTTACCGACAAGATTTAAAATATCAGTCGTGAAGCTGCTCCCCGAATAAGTCGCTGAAAACGTATTTCCTTCTACAGTCTTGCCCGATACAACAGTGCTGTATGACACAATAGCACTTCCGTATGCTGGTGTGGCAGTGATGTTTACCGCGTAAGTTGATTTGTTATGCAAGTATTTGACGTATGTTGCCGCGTAACCGTTGCCGTCTGATACGGCGATTGCCGCAGTGGGCGTGACCGATGCGGGGATGCTAAGAGTGATGTTTGCCAAATACCCGGTATATCCTGTCGTTCCGCCACTCCCCGATCCATCTAAAAAGGTTCTGATTAGTAAAGATATCGCAACGCTTGTTCCGCCAGGTGACAACTTTGCCAAAGATAGCGGCGGTATCCAGTTAATCGTTGTGTCGCTGGAATTTGTACAGATAGTACCAGATTCTGTGCCTTGCTGGTATATAATGGTGTGAGTCGCACCCGGGGTATGCTTAACAACATTAATCGTGTGGGTTGTGTCGAGGGTGCCATTATTCACCGTTCCAAATACAGTGTAGGGATTAATATCAAACTGCACATAAGCATCCGCAGTTGTAACGCTCTCATAGTAAGTACCATTGAAATAGGCGTTCAGCGGCAGATACACTCTTACAAGAGTGCTGACGCCGTTGTTAATGGTTGATTCCCATGTATCGATTGATCTCGTACTTGATGCGGGCTGATCGATGCTAACGAATCCACCATACACGGTATCACCGACACGTCGTTTACATGCTAAATTTGACAGATGTACCCCGTGAACGGCTCCACTTGTAAACATTAAATCGAATGATACGGTTGTCGTATTTGCGACATCATCACGGGATAAAACATCATAATATACACTAAGCTTAAACCCGGCAGACCAAGTAACCTGGCCAAGCAAAGTACTCATACCACATCACCCACCTTTAAAAGACTTAGCGATCCGTTTGAACGCGGCACAAAAGCAAAATTGCCCAGCTGCATTTTGCCCCCCGATTTAATGATCGCATTGCCGATATACAGGTTATTATTGCTCAAATAGGCCACCTCAACGGTGTTTTGCTTAAACGATACGCGCGTATTACTTATCTCAACAGCAAAAGGATCACCCTGGATTCCAAGAATGATCTTCCCATCAACAAAGCGGATGAACTTGATCAGTTCGTTATAATGGGTGCTTTCCTCACCGCTGACGGTCGCAATCTGCTCCAGGATCGTCTGGAAGATCATTGTCGTATTGTCTGCGTTCATCTGTAAAATATTGCGCACAATTTGCTTGAATTGCGCATAATCGGAGGCCGATTCCGTTGTTTGCTCCACGGTGGCGGTAATGCTGTTAATGGTCTGTACCAATGACGTGATTGACGACACCAAAGACCCTCGAATTTCCGCGTCGCCATTGTTTGCCGCCGTCTTGATGACGGACAGCGCTTCACTTACGGACTGAATATCGGTTTTCACGGTGTTGGTCAAGTCAGACAGCAAAACACCCGCTTTACCCATCTCAAAGCTTGATTCGTGGGGACTGTTAAGGTTAATGATTCGCTTTACGATTTTTAGCGTTGTATTTAGGTCGATATAAGCGTTTTTAACGGGGTAGCTATCGTACAAAGTGAAGTCGTCGATATCCTCATTTATCAGCGACAGGTCAGCCGCTGTTACCGTATGCGGTACGGATAAGACGTTGTTTGTCGCAAGCCAGGCTTCGCCTTTTGCCTTTAGCGCTGCCGCGGTGGTGATATCATCACAATAGGTCGTGCCATACCGGCGACCATATAATGCTTCCGCTTCGGCATCAATCAGATAAACGACATCATCGTTAACGGATTTGATTGTAAGCCGTTAACGATGATGTCGTTTATCTGAT
>CALGIV010000245.1 GCA_937914785.1 uncultured Eubacteriaceae bacterium
CGGAAAGGCCGTCATCAGTGACAACTTTAAAACGAGTATTGAGAAAAAATTTGGTGTACGGGTTGAACGCATCGCAGGCGATGACCGATATGAAACGGCGGCGATAGCTGCTGTAACGCTGCACGAAGTTGGCAGAGGGGTCGGCATTGATGTAAAGACTGTTGTAGTTGCCTACGGGCTGAATTATCCCGATGCGCTTGGAGTTGGTTCCGGTGCGGCGGTAAATCTCTATCCCGTTCTGTTTGTCGGTAAGGATGAAGTGCCGGCAATCACGGCATATGCGCTGGAATATATGGGGGTCGAAAACATTATCATCGTAGGCGGCAGCGCAGCCGTTTCAGGCAATGTTGAAAAACAGTTAAAAAAGAATTATAATGTGAAGCGGCTGGCCGGTGATGACCGAATCGAAACAGCCGTCTGCATCAATGAATATTTCTATCCGTACGCCGAGACGGCGTATGCGGCTACGGCCTTTGAATATGCGGATGCATTGACGGGCGGCGTCGCCGCGGCGAAAGACTACGCACCGATGGTGTTGGTCAATGGCAAAGCGACGGCATTGGCGCCTGAAACAGAAGCGTATCTGAAAGGTTCAGGCATTGAACATATCACCATTCTTGGCGGCAGCAGCGCGGTTAGTACAACGGTTGAAGGGCTGTTGAAAAAAGCGATACAATAAGATAATATTGTGTTGAAGAATCAAAAAGGGATTCCATTATGGAATCCCTTTTATAATGCGTTGCAAACAGGGGTTTTAATCGAATAAAATGCTGATGCTCTTGCCCTTATGTACGCGGTCGATGGCTTTGGCAATCATACCGGCGACAGAGATAACTTCGATTTTATCGATCTGTTTTTCTTCCGGCAGCTGGATGGTGTCGGTAATGAAGACTTTATCGAGCGGTGCGTCGGTCAGGTTTTGAATCGCATCTCCGGAAAGAATACCATGCGTACAGGCAGCGTAAATCTTTTCGGCGCCCATATCTTTTAGCGCATAAAGGCTGTTGCACATCGTGCCGGCTGTGTCGATCATATCGTCGACGACAAAAAGATTTTTACCGACGACTTCACCGATGACATTCATCACTTCTGCCTGGTTCATCGCGTAGCGGCGCTTGTCGATGATGGCCAGCGGGCAGTCCAGCATGCTGGCGACTTTGCGCGTGCGCTTGACGCTGCCGACATCCGGAGAGACGATAACGAGGTCTTTAATTTCCATCGCGGAGAAGTGTTCGACGATGACGCTGGTAGCCGTTAAGTGATCGAGTGGAATATTGAAAAAGCCCTGTATCTGGTCCGCGTGTAAATCCATCGTCATCACCCTGTCGGCGCCGGCGGTTGTGATGAGATCAGCGACAAGCTTGGCCGTAATCGGCGCTCTCGAAATATCCTTTCGATCCTGGCGCGAATATCCGTAATAGGGAATGACGGCATTGATGCGTCCGGCCGAAGCGCGCTTGAGCGCGTCGATGTAAATCAGCAGCTCCATCAAGTTGTCGTTGACCGGAGGGGAGAGCGGCTGGATGATGAAGACGTCGCATCCACGGACGGATTCGTTGATTTTAACGTACAGCTCGCTGTCTTTAAAGCGCAGCGTGGCCGTATCGCACAGCGGGATATCCAGAATTGACGAGATTTCTTCCGCAAGCGGACGGTTTGCACTGCCGGAGATGAGTTTGACGTTGCTATAAGGCCATTTCATAAGAGTTATTCCTCCTCGTTTTTTTTCATTCGGTTTAATTTATTCGTTTGGCGCTGTCGGGCGATGGCCAGCGCGTAAGGTTCGATATCATCCGTAATCGTAGAGCCTGCGGCGACATAAGCACCCTGGCCAACGGTTACCGGGGCGATAAGGTTTACGTTGCAGCCGACAAAAGCATCGTCTTCAATCGTCGTTAAGTGCTTTTGTTTTCCGTCGAAATTAACGAAGACGACACCGCAACCGATATTGACGTTTTTGCCAATGAGCCCGTCGCCGACGTACGTTAAGTGCGAAACTTTGCTGTTGTCGCCGATTTTCGACTTTTTCGTTTCGACAAAGTTGCCGATGCGCACTTTATCGCCGAGTTCGGTCAGCGGACGCAGGTGTGCATAGGGGC
>CALGIV010000246.1 GCA_937914785.1 uncultured Eubacteriaceae bacterium
ATTAGAGATAAATAAATTATCGTTTCTTTTTCTATGTTTATACCTTCAATTCTTTCGCGCTTTTCCAGCAGGTGAAAAGCGCGAAGAAAACAGAGAATAGCCAAGCATCAGGATTGTAAGCTCAACTTTCAAATCCAAACAAGGATCAAAAAACAAACCGATTTAATGAACAAATACGATAGCTTTTTATGACCTGAAACGAATGTTTATAAAGTATGTATTTTCGTAAAAAATGCAAATAAAAACGGGCGCTGCCCGTTGCATATCAAAAATGTTTATCGATGTAAGTACGTGTCTGCCGCTTGATCTCCGCATCTGCATACAGAATTTCTTCAATTGTCGCCTGTTGAATGCAGTTGTGGCGCATCATCATCTCCTCAACAATAGTGGTGATGGTTAGAAAGCCGATTTGCTCCTGGAGAAAAGCTTCGACGGCCACTTCATTTGCTGCGCTGAATGCCAGCGGCATCGTACCGCCGGTGATGCTGGCCTGACGCGCGAGCCGCAGCGCTTGAAAGGTTTCTTCATCGGGCTCAAAAAAAGTCAGCGAGCGACCAAAGAAGTCGAGAGAAGCATAGTTGCTTTCGACACGTTGTGGATAAAACAGCGCGTTGTGGATGGCCAGGCGCATGTCGGTGGGGGCAAGCTGAGCGATGATGCTGCCATCGATGAATTCGACCATCGAGTGGACCAGGCTCTGTGGGTGGATGACGATTTGGATATCGGCCTGATCGACGCCAAACAGCGCGACGGCTTCGATCAGTTCCAGACCTTTGTTCATCAGCGTTGCCGAGTCGATGGAAATTTTACTGCCCATCGACCAATTAGGATGTTTTAACGCATCCTGGACTGTTACGTTTTTTAACTCAGGGGCTGTACGGCCGAAAAACGGACCGCCGGAAGCGGTCAGCAAAATTTTACGAATATCTTTTCTTTCGTTGCCATACAGACATTGGAAAATGGCATTGTGCTCGCTGTCGACAGGGATAATACTGACGCCATACTCTTTTGCAGTGGCGTTGATCTGCTCCCCGGCGGCAACCATCGTTTCTTTATTGGCCAGCGCGATGTCTTTGCCAGCTTTAATCGCGGCTATGGTCGGCAGGATACCGACAGAGCCGGAGATGGCGGTAACGACCATATCGGCTTCTGGATGTGTGGCGGCGAGACACAGGCCGTCAAGGCCAGTGACGATATTCGTCTCCTTCGGGACGCGTTTTTTAAGCTCCTGTGCCGCCTGTTTACTGCCGACGGCGACGAGTGTTGGATTGAATTCGAGAATTTGTTCGCTGAGTCGGTCGACGTTTGTGTTGGCACTTAAGCAGGCGACGGATAGTGCATCCTTATTTTGGCGCACCACATCGAGGCTTTGGCGGCCGACGGAGCCGGTGGAGCCTAAAATGGCCAGTGTTTTCTTCTTCATATCTTCCTCCGGAATGGTCATATGCCCATTATTTTCGCGTTGGTTTATACGATGATTTCAGCGAGACGATGCGGTTGAAAACCGGATTGTTTACAGTGGAATGTTTTGTATCGGCAGAAAAGTAGCCGTTGCGTACAAACTGGAAGCATTCACCGGCTTTGGCGTCTTTTAACGCCGGTTCACACAGTGCGTCTGTTACGGTCAGAGATGCCGGGTTTAAGCGGTCGAGCATATCCTTTTCGCCCGTTTTATCTTCTAAAAGCAGGTTTTCGTACAGGTTTGTCTTTAGCACTGCTGCAGTGGAAGCTTCCACCCAGTGGATAGTGGCTTTTACCTTACGGCCACTAAATCCGCTGCCGGATTTTGTCTGCGGGTCGTAAGTGCACTCAAGATAGAGAACATTACCATCATTATCTTTGATAACATCGTTGCATTTGAGGAAATAGGCGTACATCAGACGTACTTCAACGCCGGGGGAGAGTCGTTTAAACTTGTTTTCCGGCACTTCCATAAAGTCGTCGCGTTCAATGTAGATTTCGCGGCCGAAAGGCACCTTGCGGCTGCCGAGTGCTTCGTTGTCGAGGTTATTTGGTGCATCGAGATATTCAATGTTGTTTTCGTAGTTTGTAATGATGACTTTAAGCGGGTTGAGCACGGCCATCATACGCGGCGCCTTTTCTTTTAAATCGTTGCGGATATGGTGTTCAAACATCGCCGGATCGACCTCACTGTTCGATTTGGAGATGCCGATGTCTTCGCAGAAAGCGCGGATGGCCTGTGGAGTGACGCCGCGGCGCCTGAGCCCGCTGATTGTTGCCAGACGTGGATCGTCCCAACCGTCGACAACACCGCTGTCGACAAGGCGCTTTAAAAAGCGCTTGCTCGTTACTGTGTTTTCAAGGTTTAAGCGCGCGAATTCAATTTGGCGGGGTCGCTGGTTCTGGTAATCATCGAGGTTGTCGAGCACCCAGTCGTAAAGCGGGCGGTTGTTTTCAAATTCCAGTGAACACAGTGAGTGTGTAATGCCTTCGATGGCATCCTGGATCGGGTGGGCAAAGTCGTAGAGCGGATAGATGCACCATTGGTCATTCGTGTTGTGGTGCGTCGCGTGCAGTACGCGGTAGAGGACTGGATCGCGCAATAGGATATTCGGGCTGTCCATATCAATCTTTGCGCGCAGGACGATTTCGCCGTCGCGATATTTGCCGGCTTTCATTTCTTCGAATAAGGTCAGATTTTCTTCAATGCTGCGGTTACGGTAAGGGCTTTCTTTGCCTTTTTCTGTCAGCGTGCCGCGGTAAGCCTTGATTTCGTCGGCGCTTAAGCTGTCGCAATATGCCAGATTTTTCTGAATCAGCTCGACTGCGTAACGATAGGTGCGCTCAAAATAGTCACTGCCGTAACAGAGCCGGTTCCAGTCGTAGCCGAGCCATTTGACATCCTGCTGGATGGCTTCGGCGTAGCTTGCCTCTTCTTTGATGGGATTTGTGTCATCAAAGCGCAGGTTCGTTTTGCCGCCGTAGCGCTGTGCGGTGGCAAAATTGATGTAGATGGCTTTGGCATGGCCGATGTGCAGATATCCGTTCGGTTCCGGCGGAAATCGTGTGCAGACTTCACTGTAAGCGCCGGTTTTTAAATCTTCGTCGATAAAGTCCCAGATAAAATTGGATGAATAACGATCCTCTGACATAATGCCTCCCTGACAATTAAGGTTTATAATTCATTTATTATACCCAATCGACCGTTGTTTTGCAAGAATATACAGGGCTTTCTGATGAGTGAGGTTGCATTTTTATTGAAAATAGAATATAATAACATCATCAAATAATCGTTGTATTCACAGAGATTTTCAGTATAAAGTTTATATTCTAATGAGATTTTAATAAAAATATAGTATAATAATTTGTTAAGTTTAATACATTGCTTTAGGAAGCACACGTTGAGGGTGTTTAATGACCATTCGCGAACAAAAAGAAAGAGATGAATATCAGCGTCTGTCCCCGTATGCGCAGAAAAGTGCGCAGAGTATAGGCAGAGTGCGGCCGCTTGAACCTTGTTCGCTGCGCACGTGTTATGAGCGTGATCGTGATCGGATCATTCATTCGAAATCTTATCGCCGCTTAAAACACAAAACGCAGGTTTTTTTGTTTCCGCGCGGGGACCATTATCGCACGCGGCTGACACACACGATGGAGGTTACGCAAGTGGCGCGCGTGTTGGCGCGTGCATTGCGTTTAAATGAGGATTTGGTCGAGGCGATCGCTTTGGGGCACGATCTCGGACACGCGCCGTTTGGCCATTTGGGCGAGGCGGTGCTTGATGAACTGATGGATGGGGGCTTCGATCACGCGTGGCAGAGCCGGCGTACGGTTGAACTGCTTGAAGGGGAAGGCGGACTGAACCTCTGTTATGAAGTGCGAGACGGCATTGAAAACCATAACTCAAAAAAAAATCCAAAAACATTGGAAGCCAGGCTCGTCCATTTTGCCGATCGCACGGCTTATGTCAATCATGATATCGACGATGCAATTCGCAGTGGGCTGATTACATTAGAAGATATTCCTCAATGTATTATTCAGACGCTCGGCGAAACCGCTTCAAGGCGCATTGACTGTGTCGTGCGGGATATCGTTCAGATGAGCTTTGGAAAAGATACGGTAATGATGAGTGTGCCGGTTGCTTCAGCAATGGAAAAGCTGCGCAATTTTTTATTTGAAAACGTGTATCTGAGTGCACAACATAATAAAGACGTCGAGGATAAAAAAGCCAAAGATGTCGTCAGACGATTATTTTACTATTTTTGCGAAAACGTTGAAGCGATGCCGCAGCAGTTTATCGGCATCGCCAGGCGAGAAGGCGTGCAGCGCGGTGTGTGTGATTTTATTGCCGGAATGACGGACCGGTATGCGTTGAGCACTTATATCGACGTGTTTGTACCGGATGCCTGGGAGTTGCAAGGAGAGCGGTATGGCAGGACTTATTGAGCGCGAAACCATCGATGAGATTATTGAAAAAGCCGATATTTTATCGGTTGTCTCTTCTTATGTGCGCTTAAAAAAGGCCGGTGCAAATTATAAGGGCTGTTGCCCGTTTCATCAGGAAGCCGATCCGTCGTTTACTGTCTCGCCGGAAAAGGGTATTTTTCACTGCTTCGGCTGTGGGGAGGGTGGCGATGTCATCCGCTTTATCAGCTTGAGCGAAAACCTCTCGTTTGCGGATGCCGTTCACTTTCTGGCGGAACGTTATAGTGTTGAGGTCAAACAGAGCGGCAGAAGCCTCAATCGCGCGCAGGCTGACGAAAAAAAACGCCTGCAGATGCTGAATAAAGATGCGGCGAATTGGTTTTATCAGCAGATGAAGAATTCGACTCAGGCGAAAGAATATATAGAAAAAAGGGGGCTGACTTTTGAGACTGCCAAGGCGTTCGGTATTGGCTATGCGCCGCCCGGCTGGCGAAATTTGCTGTCGGCAATGCGTGCAAAGGGCTACAGTGAAGCTGAACTGGAAAAAGTTGGGCTCGTGTCAAAGAAGGATTCATCTGTTTATGATAAGTTTCGCAACCGACTGATGTTTCCGATTCAGGATGTCAGCGGGCGTGTCATCGCATTTGGCGGCCGGGCGTTGAGCGAAGAAGACAATCCAAAATATTTAAATTCGCCGGAAACGCCGGTATACATAAAAGGCAGGCATATTTACAATCTGAATCGTGCAAAATTCAACTGCAAGGAAAGTATCGTTCTTGTAGAAGGTTATATGGATGCCGTCAGCCTCGTCTCAGCCGGTATTGACAATGCCGTAGCGTCGCTGGGTACTGCTTTAACGGAAGTTCAGGCGCAGCTGTTGGGGCGCTACAGCGCGCGGGTCTACCTGGCTTACGACAGCGACCGCGCCGGGCGGGCCGCGGCGGTAAAAAATGCACTGCTGCTCGACAGGATGGGTATTGAAGCGTACATCATTGCACTGCCGAGCGAAAAAGACCCCGATGACTATGTACGCAAATACGGTAAAGAGGCTTTTTTGACGTTATTTGAGACGGCAAAAGATGCTTATATTTATCAGTTTGATGTGCTGAAGGAAGAGTACGGC
>CALGIV010000247.1 GCA_937914785.1 uncultured Eubacteriaceae bacterium
GGTCTCTCCCGAAACGGCCGGTTTCTCCGTCGTTGTTGCCGCCGGCAAGATTGAAATTGCTGTTCGTGAAGGAAAGAGCGTGCCGACCGGCTGGATCGTGGACAAAGACGGCAATGATACCAATGATCCTTATGACTTTTATGAAGACAGAGACCCGAGCAAGCGTATCTCCGGCGCACTGCTGCCGATGGCAGGGCCCAAGGGATATTGTATGACGGTTGCCATCGAAGTGCTTGCTTCTGTTATGACAGGCGGCGCGACTGGAGGAAACGGTAAAGGGCTCGGATTCTTTATGATGGCGCTGGATATTGAAAAGTTCCGTTCATTTGAAGATTATCAAAAAGATGTGGACGCTTACTTCCATCGCATTAAAAACAGCCGCAAGCGGCCGGGCGTCAAGGAAATTTATATGCCCGGTGAAATCGAGCATAACTTTACGCAACAACGTTCCAGAGAAGGCATTCCGATTAATCCTGTCGTTGCACAGACGATTACAGACCTTGCCAGGAAGTATAAACGAATTTCTGAAAGTACTTCTGTGGAAGAGTTTTTCGCGCAATACCTGTAGTTATTGTCTTCTTTGTGCTTTACGCTTTTAATTCTTTGCGCGCTTTTTTTGCTGTAGAAAAGGCGCGCATTGTTCTAAAGAATAAACGAGAATGAAAAGCAGGCATTTGATCGATAAGATTAAGAACTGAGGTTAACCTAAAGTTTTACATTTAAAACCAAACTGTTATTCAGAAATCAACATTCAACCGACAACAATTGAACTTGAGTAGGACCCCAAAGGACTACCTGACAAAGTCCGGCCATGAAAAAGCAGGGGTATCCTTTAAATACATATTGAAAGCTTAAAGGAAGCAGGGCGGAAAATTGGCCGATACACGCACGGCCAATTTTAGCTTTGCGTCGCAGCCCAGCTAAAAGCTGCGGCGTGCGAAGCGACAGACGGCTTCCGCTTAAGCATTCAACATTCCCCTGCTTTTTCATCCGCCGGCGGCTTTTTGCCGCACTTTTCAGCTGCTGGAAAAGCGCGAAGAAGGCATAGAATAAACCAACAAGAAAAGCCAAATATCAAACCGACAACTTTATCCACTGCCACCATACTAAATCTTTTTAACAGAGATCAAAAATCTATATTTGCATCTGCCAAACTCAGAATTCCTATTCCATCAGTGACCGATCAGTCCGACGAACGCCATTACGGCCATACCGCCAATCGTCGCCCAAAATATAAGATGTTTATCACCTTTTGCATATTGTTGTGCCAGCGGAAAAAGTTCTTCTAACGATATGTAGATCATAATCCCCGCTGCCAGCGCATAGATCAGGCTCATCGTATACACATTGAGATACGCCCCCATCAGCCAATAGGCGACAAGACCGCCCACCGGCTCTGCGATACCGGACAGAAACGCATAGCCAAACGCTTTTTTTCGATTTGCCGACGCATAATAAATGCTGGAAGAAATGGCGATCCCTTCAGGAATGTTGTGCAGCGCGATAGCCAATGCCATCATTAGGCCAGTCTGTCTGTCATAAGCACTCGCCATAAAAGCTGCCATCCCTTCCGGAATATTATGAATCAGCATGCCAAATGCCATGATCAATCCGGCCCGCAAAACAGTCTTTTTATCCTTTTCTTCCGTCGTATCCAAAATTGTCGGGTTTGGTAAAACTCTATCAAATATCGCCATTAAACCGATGCCTGCAAACATCATCATAACTGCCGTAGTGCCTTGAGCCGACTGCGCATAGCTGCTCATATAGCCGATGGCTTCGGGCATCATTTCCATAAAAGAAAGATACAGCATAACGCCGCCTGAAAAGGCGAGCAACGCCGCCATCTGTCTGTCGCTGATCTCTTTTTTGACTAACGCAATCGCGCCGCCGGCCGCCGTGGCAAGGCCGGCCAGGCTCGTCATCAGCAGCGCCCATTTAAAATCCATGTGCCAATCTCTCCCGTTTTTTATATTTCTATTCTCGCCGCAACCCAAAATATGATATAATGATTGAATCATCCAAACAAAGGTGGACGTATGAGCACATTTGAGTACCTGCTTTCCAACGAGGATCTGGGCGTCAGCGTCGTTGAAAACCTCTTTATCAACCACTATATGCCACAAGCCAACGGCGAATACGTTAAGGTCTATTTATGGGGCTTAAAGTATGCCGCCGCTTCTTCACACGTAAAAACAGACGACCATACGATTGCTCAGGCGCTCGGCCTGTTGGAAACCGACGTCGTAAAAGCGTGGGAATACTGGCAGCAGGAAGGCATCATTCGCTTAATCCCCACTGCAGACGGCGCACAGACCATCCAATATTTAAACATCCAGGCAATGCTGTTAAGCGGCCGTCCGCAGAACAAAGCCCAAACCGACAGAGAAAAAAAGCGCACCCAAATGTTTTTTCAGATCGAAGAACTGTACGCCCGCCCGCTTTCTTCTGAGGAACTTGCCGTCATTAACGGCTGGGCAGACGACTATGGCTTTTCGGAACAGGTGATTTTATTGCTGGTCAACGACTGCGCCAAACGCGATATTAAAAACTTCAATTATCTGAGTAAGGTCGCAAAAAGCTGGTTCGACAGCGACGTAAAGACGTATGACGACGCGCTGGATTATTTAAGCGAAAATAAGCTGCGCTGGGACCGCTATTTTGAAATATTCAAATATCTGGGCTTTCACCGGAATCCGACAGAAACGGAACAAAAGCTTATCGACAGCTGGTTCGACAAATACGGCTGCGATATGCAAGCCGTAAAACAGGCCTGTGATACGACGGCTTCCACCGATAAACCCAGCATCAAATATATCAATACCGTCATTAAAAACCGCAGTGAAGAAAACAGCGCGGAAAGCACTGAAAAGCAACCAAAGAAAGCCTTTGCTGCAAAGAAAAAAAGCCGGCACCGCTTAACCGACGTACATGACTACGACTTTACCGAATTGGAAAAACGGTGGCTAAATAAAACAGGAGGCAATGATGAAGCATCTGATTGAGCAAACGCAACAGGAATTTGAACGTAAGCGGCGCACTGCACAGACCAGGGCACTCAATCGCAAGGATAAAATCTATGCCGAAATTCCGGCATTGCTTGAACTGGAAAAGCGCACATCGGACATCGGTATTGCCAACCTCGCCGCGCTTCATCATCAAAATCATCCCACCGATGTCGCGCCACTCGATGAGATTGAAAAACTCACCAAACAAAAGAACGCGCTGTTGCGCGCCCACGGTTATACGACAGCAGACTTTGAACCCAAGTACAGCTGCACCATCTGTAATGATACCGGTTATGCCGACGGCGAGCAGTGCATCTGCTTTAAACAGGCTGTCGCCGCAAAATTGTACGGCACTTCCTCCCTAATGGATGTATTGGAGTTGGAAAACTTTGAGACTTTCAACTTTGAACTATATGCCGACAAAGCACCCAAGGGTCAGACCAGCCCGCGTGACAACATCAAAAACATTTATCTGGAATGCTTAAATTTCGCGACGGACTTTGCTGCTCCCCCGCGCAACCTGCTGTTTCGCGGACGCCCCGGCGTGGGCAAGACCTTTATGGCCAACTGTATTACGGCGGAACTGTTGCCCAAAGGCATCTACATCATCTATATGCCTGCCAGCGAGCTTGTCGATTTGATCCGCAAAAGCCGCATCAGCGACTACAGCGATCTCATCGACGAGAGCTTTGTCGACGCGCTCGCGACGTGCGACTTGTTGATTATCGACGACCTGGGCACAGAAAACGTTACCGACTTTGTCATCACGGAATTATTCAACTTAATCAACAAACGCATTTTAACCAACAAACAAATGCTGATTTCCACCAACTTGACGTTAAAAGAGATCGAAGATATGTATTCCGCCCGTATTTTTTCACGCATTTACGGCCATTTTGAAATCTTTGATTTCATCGGCAGCGATATTCGCGTCAAAAAAACATAAGTTATTTTCAGATAAGCCTTGCATTTCTCATTCAGTTGTGTATAATTATAACTTATAATGCATATTAATTCAGGAGTGATGTTTATGAAATTCAAAATTGGCGTCATCGGCGCGACCGGCTATGCCGGTGCGGAGCTGGTGCGGCTTTTGCTTACCCATCCGAATGCGGAACTGACCGCTATTTCGTCCGTGACTTACCACGGCGCGCCATACAGCGATGTCTACCCCGCGATGGCAACCCTGTGCGATAAAATTTTGTGCGACGACAAGACAGTCGTTGCAGAAAGCGACGTCGTCTTTGCCTCCCTGCCACACGGACTGAGCGAAGATATCGCCGACGCGTGTATTAAAAAAGGTGCGCTCTTTATCGATTTGGGCGCAGACTTCAGACTTACGGATGAAAAAGACTTTATCGAATGGTACGGCAATCCTTACAAACATCAGGCATTACATCAAACAGCCGTCTATTCCATTCCGGAATTTGACCGCGAAAAGGTAAAAGACGCGCGGCTCATCGCCAACCCCGGCTGCTATCCAACCAGTGCAGCGCTCGCGCTGGTGCCCGCGCTGAAATACGGACTGATCGATCCGTCGACGATTATCGTCGATGCCAAATCCGGCGTGACCGGCGCAGGCCGTTCGCTGACGCTCGCCAGCCATTTTCCCGAGTGTAATGAAGCTTTTTCTTCTTACAAAACAGCCGAACACCGGCACACACCGGAAATCGAGCAGACTTTAAGCGCGTACGCAGGCGATAAGGTCTACATCACGTTTGTACCACACTTGCTGCCGATCAACCGCGGCATTTTAACGACGACGTATTCCTCACTGAAAGATAACGTGCCGCTTGAAGAGATCGCCGCACTGTACGGCGACTTTTATCAGAATGAACCATTTGTGCGCGTAATGCCGCAGGGCCAAAGCGCGAATGTCAAATATGTGCGCTGCTCGAACTACTGCAACCTTTCGCTGCACAAAGACAGCCGCACAAACCGCCTGATCATCATCAGCGCCATCGACAATATGGTTAAAGGCGCTGCCGGTCAGGCTATTCAAAATATGAACATCGCTTTAAAAATAGATGAAAGCGCGGGGTTGAACCATATCCCGCCATCGATATAAAGGGGCTGAATATTCATGAATTTTAAACAAGTATCCGGCAGTGTCAGCGCCGCAAAAGGGTTTTCCGCTTCAGGCGTACACTGCGGTATCCGTAAAAACAAAACGAAAAAAGACCTGGCGCTCATCGTCAGTGAAACCAGAGCCAATGCGGCATGTACTTTTACGACGAATAAAGTTAAGGCCGCACCACTCAAGCGCAATATGTGCAGCGTTGCCGACGGCTATGCGCAGGCGATTATCGTCAACAGCGGCATCGCCAATTCCTGCACGGCCGACGGCGATGAAACGGCCGAAGGTATGGCGATGATCTGCGCCGAAGCGCTGGGCATCTCGCCCGACGACGTCATCGTCGGCTCCACAGGCGTCATCGGCGTCTCTCTGCCGCTGGAACCGATCCGAAATGCGATGGACAGTCTCGTAGAAAACTTAGACGAAAAAG
>CALGIV010000248.1 GCA_937914785.1 uncultured Eubacteriaceae bacterium
GCCGGGCTTGTTTTTGTAGCAGGCGAGGATATTGTGGTCAACTTTATATCCTGCTATATTTTGCAAACCGGCGCGGGTACGGGAGATTTTCAAATGGCTGTTTTGCAGCCCGTCGGAACCAATCAGGCGGAAGTCATCGCCATATCACCAATGGTAAATGCAATTACTCCGGGCTTATTTGAACTTCCACTGAGCGCCGCAACAACACTCGGACAAAAGGGTATTTATTATCTGGCTGTCTACAATCAAGTCAACGCCTCATCGATTGCCGGAAGCCGTGCCGGAATTGCCACAACGGTCGATGCGCCGCCCATCAATTTTCGGGTACAGAATCTAAGTGGATTTTCGCTGGGCGATGTCCTTAACACCAGTGATGTCAGCTTGACTTTAACGCCATGGGTTGTTGTTTATGAATAAGTCCAGGCAGAAAGTATCAGATAAAGCAAGCGATGTGTTCGCATATTATCGATAATACCATTTTGAACCCACTTGCGCATAATGAAGCATATCAGCTTTGCTCCGCCATTCGTTGCGTTTTCATTATGCCGGATACACTGTATCATTTGATATAAAACGATACTGCAAAACATAAAAAGCCGACCGTATCATACGGCCGGCTGCATTTATATCATCTGCTACTCTTCTTCAACCCACCACTGCGCCTTGCGCGCCGGGCGCATCTCGTAGCCCATCGACGTAAGCGCTTCTTCAATGATGCCGACGCTCTCGCCGCTCCAGCCATAGGCGCCAAAGGCCATCCCAATACGCTTTTTCGGATTCAGCCCTTTTAAATAAGACAGAAAAGCCGCAACCGTATGCATTACGCCGCGATTTAATGTCGAAGACCCTATAAAAATGTACTTCGCTTCCAATGTATGCTTCATCGCCTCGGACACATGCATCCTGCCAAGGTTAAGCAGTTCGGCTTTGATTCCCTCTTCTTTTAATTCCGCAGCAATTTTTTCAGCCATCAGGCGCGTCGCGCCCCACATCGTGTCGTAGGCAATCACTGCCTTGTCCTCCTGCACACCATCTCCGGCCCAAAAGGCATACTTTTCCGCCACTTCGGCAATATACTGTCGCAATATCACGCCGTGGCTCGGACAAATCATCTCAAAGGTCAGGCCGGATATATCGCCAATGAGCTTGTTCACCTGAATGCCGAACGGCAAGACGATATTCGCATAATAATCGCCCGCGCGCTCCAACAGCCGCTCAAGGCCGATTTCATCGTCGTAACGCTCCGGACAGGCAAGATGCTGACCAAACGCGTCGTTTGAAAAGAGCACCTTTTCCTCGACAAGATATGTTGCCATACTGTCCGGCCAATGTACCATCGGCATTAGAACGAATTGAAGCGAATAGCTGCCCGTGGAAATACTGTCTCCCGTCTTGACTACTTCCATCGGCCGGCCTTGCAGTGCGCGATAATACGCTTTTAAGCCTTTTTGGCCGTTCGGCGAAGTGTAGATCTTTGCGTTCAGGCACCGCAGCGCCAACTCAGAAAGCGCGCCCGAATGGTCCGGCTCCACATGATTTGAAATCAGATTGTCTATTTTATCAAGCGGTATGACCGATTCGATTCGCTTGATCATTTCATTTGTAAACGGCGCTTTTACCGTATCGATGAGCGTGACCTGCTCGTCCAGTATCAGGTACGCATTATACGTCGTCCCCTGCGGTGTTTCGTATCCGTGAAAGATACGCACATCGTAATCAATTGCACCGACCCAGTAGATATTTTCTTTAATCTTAACAGCTTCCATTTTCTCAACCCCTTATTGATATTGATAATCATTATTAATTATAGCTGCTTTTTTATTATTTGCAAGCTTTCCTTTATTTTCAACTTCATTAATTTTAAACGGTGCAACGATTTTCTCGTATTCGACCTTCGCTTACTCTTGCACAGAATCTACTTCGTCTTGCAAATCTTTCAGGCACTTCACTCCTATGACCGTTGCCGGAATTCGATGATTTGGCGGAAGATTTGATAAAACGACTACGGCAACCTGACGCTCCTTATCAAAACCGAGATAGCAATTGTAGCTCCCCGTACCGCCATTATGCCAGATAATATTATTTTCTTCATCGATCATCCACCCCACTCCAACCGCATCAATCCGAATTCCCATTCTTTCATAATTGCCTGTCGTCGCCTCTACGTTCGCCAACGGCTCGTGCGCAGTCGATAAATAGTCAAACTCTTCTCCCATTTGTATTTGTACATAACGCATCATATCCGATATATCGGATATGATTGCGCCTGCCGGTAGATAAGCATCCGATTCCGCCCATTCCCAGCAATTTTGCAAACCATCCGAACCATCCGACAATCTGGTATTTGCAAGCCCAAGTTCCTCAGAAATATAGGTATTCATTAACGTTGCGTAGTCTTGATCATATACTTCTTCAAGTACTGCTCCCATCGCAGCAAAGCCAAAATTCGAATACTTAAAAGGATAATTCTGATCCTCCAACATTATTTTCCCAAGCTGCCGCATCAGCATTTCATTCGTTATGCCATAGAAGTCATTTCTTCTGTTCAAAAAATTCGATACCATCGGCTTTTCAAAATAATAGCTTTTGTATCCCGAAGTATGCGTTATCAGCCTTTCTACGGTTGGATAATATTCTTTTTCAGGCAAGTCAAGATACCGATCAATCGCATCATCCAAATTCATTTTCCCTTCGTCTGCTGCTTTGCAAAGCAAAGAAGCCGTAAATGTTTTTGTTATGGAACCTATTTCATACATTTCTTCTTGCAACGGCAATACTACACCATTCTCCCCGTAGGCAGTATACGAGATTTCTCCATTTTTTATCGTTCCAACCGTAATAACGGCATCTGACTGACCCTTTGTCGTATAAATGAGCATTTCCTCAAACGTCATTGCCGGTATCTTACTCATTTGATAGGATGCAAAAGCAAAAAAACTCCCCAATGCAATGCCGACCAACAAGACGATACTTAAAATGATCCATAACATTTTCTTTTTATTCCTTCTTTTCTTTTTCACTTCTTTCTTCCTTTATGCACCTGAAAAATAATTGCTTTAAACAACGTTTCTATCTGCCTGCTTTTACCGGTATAGATTATATCATACTTTACGCTGTGAGAAAATAAAAACAAGCCGACACACTGGCCGGCCCGCTTTTTCTTCTTTTTAATCATTCAGCTTTTCAATCTCGGGATACAATTGAAGCATTTTTTTATTCGCCTCTTCCAACTGGCGGCAATAAGCCGCATAAGAAGGGCTTAACCGCCTCATCGCCGGTATAAACACATCGTTATACCCTTCTGTCCGGTTAAATTCTTTAAAAGCCTTTTGAATCTTTCCGGCCGGTGAATTTGCATACTCCTCCGATTGCCGGTAAGCAATATATACTTCAAGCACCTCCCGGTTTTCTGCCACAAACTCATCCGAATTCTCGACAGAATGCCGCGTGTTTTTCAGCATCTGTAAAATGGCATCCGCATCCATTTGTCGGGTATTTTCAATCAGGTAATCTTCCAGCTCTTCCGAAAGCTTAAACGGTGGCATGTTATCAAGAAAGGCAATCACCTCTTCAAGCGCGCGCTGTTGTTCTTCGCTTTGGATCGGCGTATCTAAAAAACAGGAAAAATGCAAACAGATAAACCGACCGTAATAACCGGGAAATGCTTCTAACAGCTTTTCCAAAATAGATTTATTTTGCACGACGGCCCCGAGCGCGGCTTCCGCTTCTGCAAAGTTCCAATTACCTGCCAGTCTGTCAAGCACTTCTTTCTTTAACTGCTCCTGCTTAAAGTCCAGCCTCCTGCGCACAGAAATTTTTCGCAAACTCTCACCCGTCCCATCAGAAAGCGCCTCTTTAATTTCCGATACGCCAAGCCCGCATTTACGCAGAACAGCAATCTGTTTTAACCGTGTTATATCACACTCATTAAAATCCCTGTAACCGTTATCTAAAACGGCAGGATAAATCAGTCCTTTTTCCGTGTAATATTCAATCGCCTTTTTCGTTAATCCTGCGGCTTCTGCCGCCTTATGAATTCTCATCACCATCACCTCACGACTATCCTACACCCACCCCCAG
>CALGIV010000249.1 GCA_937914785.1 uncultured Eubacteriaceae bacterium
GCCGTTGTCGGACGCGGTGTAATCGGCCTGATGGCTGTTGAACTGGCAAAAGTGATGGGGGCGACGAAGGTAATCGGCATCAGCAGAAGCCAGATTAATCGTGAGAGGGCGCTTCAGTTTGGTGCAGATGTTGCAGTGGAGTCGACAGATCATCTGGCGCAGGATATTATGGAGATTACGAATGGCGTTGGGGTTGGCACGACGATCGATATGAGCGGTGCGGCTTCTATTGTTGAAGAAGAGTTTAAAATGACGCGCAAAGGCGGCAAGGTCGTTATGGCCGGATGCCCGCAGGCGCCGGTGACGATTCAGGATATGAATATGAATTTCGTGATGCGCGAATTGAAACTGTATGGTATGCATGGGCGCAGGATGTATGAAGGTTGGACACCGCTGTTTAATCTGCTGGAAGCGGGGATGGTGGATTTGAAAAAATATATTACCGCAGAAATGCCGCTGAAGGATTTTGAAAAAGCGGTCGAAATGGCTTCTTCAAGTGAACATTTAAAAGTATTACTTACGCCATAACATATATTAAGTAATATATATTAATTACAGAACAATGAAAATATTGACATCACACATGTGGTGTCATTTTTTATCGAAATTTTTTTAATTTAGAATGATATTCTGTTATACTTATAATAACGACAAGCACAGATAAGGTAATTGCGAATGTTGACAAAAGAGAAGAAGATCGTCTGGATGATTTTAGTGTGCATTGTTTTGATGTGCGCTTTTCTATGGTCGATTAGAACGAAGGCAGATTGTGTTATGATAAATTCCGAAGATGGCATCTGGGATCTGCAAGAGGCTGATTTTACAGAATCTATTTACGGCCTTAGCGGAAATGTTGAGTATGTTTCAGGGGCGTTATTGATGCCGGAAGAATTTGACGAGCAGGCGGATATTCGCCTTGGATGGCCGCAGTTAGACGGTGAGTATGCGACGAGTCGGCTTAAAATCTATGTACCGGAGGGGACGGTCGTCGCCTTTATGGGCTACTCGGCAAACTTTGCGAGCAAGATTTTTATTAATGGCAACTGGCTTGAAGATGTCGGTGTCGTGGGGGAAAATGGCGGGAGCGCAAAAGCGGGGCAGAAGCTGTTGTTCTTTACAGTCACAGCGGAAGAGGGCACGATCGAGATCGTGCAGCAGGCATCAAACTTTACGCATAAAGACCCGGAAAGTCACCTCACCTGGTATTTGGGTAGCTATCATAATCTGGAACAGTCCTTTAAATCGACAGTATCAGTCGATGCGATTATTTTAGGCGTGTATTTGATCTTGTTTATTGCAAGTCTGGTTTTATTTTTGATTATGCGTGCCTATCGTGCCGGCCTTTATCTTGCAATACTGAGTTTGGTTTGGGCTGTGCGAACGGGAGTGACAAATGCAAAAGTCTTGTTGGAATTGTTGCCATGGTTATCCTGGACGGCGGCACTGCGGCTGGAATACATTGCAATTCCCGCTGCATTAATTTTGCTGGTTCTGACATTGAATGAAATTTTTCCGGGTATTATTGCAAAGTCGGTGCGGTTGTTTTCGTATAGCATCGCATTAGGATTCGTTTTTATTTTTATTTTTATGGATACTGTAATGATGTCGCACTTAATTATGTATTGTGAGCTGATCGCCGCTGCCGTGGCTGTTTATATTTTAATACGGCTGTTGTTCAAACTCCGCCGGCCGAATACGGAGCAATTGATCATCATCATCGGTATTGTTATTATACTCATCTCACTTTTGCTCGACACAGGCTATTATCATATCCCTTTGATACGTAATTTTTTAGGTGGCCCAACGATGGAAACGACACTGGTTATTTTTACGTTGTTCCAATTTGCAACCGTATTTTTCGGCGTGATGCGTCAGATGGTTCAGGCGCGCGAGGTCGAAGCAAAACTGGCAGCCGAAAATGTGATGCTGACACAAATCAACCAAATGAAAAACGAGTTGCTGGCGAATGTTTCGCACGAGCTGAAAACGCCATTAGCCGTGGTATCGGTTTATGCGCAGTTGATGATGAAGAAATTAAAGCGCGGGGCTTCTTATGAAGAGGTGGATGCAGATTTAGAAATGATCACATCGGAATCGGCTCGAATGGCGCAGATGGTTGCCGAACTGATCGGCCTGGCGCGTATTAAGTCGGAAGAGGATATTGTTTATACGAAATTAGATTACGCAGAAGTCGTCCGGCACACGGCGAAATTATATAAAACGATGATTGAGCGGCAGGCGAATGAGTTGCATTTGTCGATTGAAGATGATGGGGTGTTCGTAAAAGGGAGTTTGGATATGCTCATACGAGTGTTGTTAAATTTGCTTGCGAATGCAAATGAAAATACAGAAGATGGACAAATTGTTGTTGTGGTGTTTAAGCGGGATAAAAATGTGATTACTGAAGTTACGGATACGGGAAAAGGGATGGCGCTGGAACTGATCGAACGGGTTTTTGAGCGCTATGAGACTCGGCGTAAGGATGGCACAGGGTTGGGGCTGTCGATCAGCAGGGAGATTATTCTTTCGCACAAAGGTTGGATTGTAATTGAGTCGACTCTTGGGAAAGGCACGACGGTGCGTTTCTCGTTGCCTGAATATAAAGGAGATGAGGAAAATGGCGGGGCGAACGAAAATATTGCTGGTAGAGGATAATGAAAAAATCGTCAAGGCAAATAAAGAAGCGCTGGAAATGGAAGGTTATGAAGTTTTAACTGCATTGAGCCTTGCGCAGGCCAGGATACTGTTTGATGAAGTGAAGCCGGACGTGATCTTATTGGATATTATGTTGCCGGATGGCAGCGGTATTGATTTTTGCCGCGCGATTCGGGCTCATACAGAAGCGCCGATCTTATTTTTGACGGCGTTGGGAGAAAAACATCAGGTAATTGAAGGATTGCGTATCGGTGGGGACGATTACATCACAAAACCGTATGATTTGGACGAGTTGGTGGCACGTATCGAGGCATTTTTACGCAGGCGGACGCAAGCCAGGCAGCCCTGGCGTGAGATAACGTGCGGAGACCTTTTGCTGGATATTTTAGCGAGCCAGGCTTTTTTAGGCGGCGAGGATATGTTGCTTACGCCAAAAGAGTTTGCGTTGTTATTGGTGCTGGTGCAAAATGAAAGCAAGGCATTAAGTCCAAAGTTTTTGTATGAGGAGGTATGGCATCGGCCTGCCTGGGAGGAGACGCGTGCAGTGACGACAAATATCTCGCGGTTGCGCAAGAAATTTGGCGAAAGAGGCGAAGAGTATCAAATTTTATCGGAACGCGGAAAAGGGTATATGTTTATATGTAATAAAAAATAAGACGTTTGAACCGAGTGCCGCGCAGCAGCGGCTTTTTTTAATGGAGATGAACAAAAGATTTTGGTTGACAAGCTGGGAAGTGCTGTCATATAATAATAGTGTATTCTGATAAGAAATATATGAATTATAGGAATTGAGGTGCGTCACAATGAAAATATCGGCAAAAGCGGAGTATGCGATCAAAGCGATGTATGAAATAGCGCTTTGCTCACAAAATAATATGACGACGACCGTAAAAGATATTGCGGCGCAGCAAAAGATCCCGAAGGCATATTTAGAACAGTTGATCGGGGATTTGAAAAAGGCCGGGCTTGTACGCAGCCGCCGCGGCGCGAAAGGCGGTTATTCGTTGGCGCGCGACAGCGAGGCCATTACGGCGGGCGAGATCATTGAAGCGATTGAGGGGCCTGTAAAAGGTGCTGTGTGCAATTGTTATATCGGCTGTGATTGTGTGGAGACAGACAGTTGTGTGGCGCACGATGTCGTCTCGCAGCTTACAAGCAAAATGGACGAAGTGTTGAGCGGTATTACACTGAAATCTCTGATCGACAAGCATTACATCGAAGAGGAGGAACAATGAAGGAAGTATATTTAGATTACGCGGCGACCGCGCCGATTGATTTGGATGTGAAGCAGGCAGTCGATGAGGCGAACGAAAAATATTTCGGCAATGCTTCAAGTCTTCATACGATCGGCCAGCGTGCAAAAGGCCAGATGGAACAGGCGCGCGAGACGATTGCGCGATATATCAATGCGGCAGAGGCGAATGAGGTTTACTTTACGTCCGGTGGGACGGAAAGCGACAACTGGGCGATCAAGGGCATCGCGCTGGCGCAGATGGAAAAAGGCAAGCACATCATCACCTCGGCGATCGAACATCATGCCGTTTTGCACGCATGTGAATTTATGGAGAAGATGGGTTTTGAAGTAACTTATCTGCCGGTCGCCCGAGACGGTTCTGTACGCATAGCGGATTTAAAAGCGGCTATACGCGAAGATACGATTCTTATCACCATTATGGCGGCGAATAACGAGATCGGCACGATACAACCGATTAAGGAAATCGGCGAAATTGCACGAAAGAGGGGCATTTTGTTTCATACCGATGCTGTACAGGCATTGGGCAGTATGCCGCTTGACGTGCAGGCGATGCAGATCGATTTGATGTCGATCAGTGCGCATAAGGTTTATGGCCCGAAGGGTGTTGGGGCAATGTATATTAAAAAAGGGACAGAGATTGAAAATTTGATGCATGGCGGTGCGCATGAGCTCAGGCGGCGTGCCGGTACGAACAATGTGCCCGGCATCGTCGGATTCGGCAAAGCGGTGGAGCTTTTAAAGCAAAATGAAGCTGTCTATGTAGCGCACTACACGCAGATGCGCGATTATCTGCGCGATCGTATTGAAAACGAACTCGATGAGGTCATCTTAAACGGACATCAGGAAAAGCGGCTGCCGAACAACTTAAACGTCAGTTTTGCTTATGTAGAAGGTGAAGCGTTGCTGCTTTCGCTCGATATGGAAGGCATCTGTGTCTCGACAGGCTCGGCCTGCTCGTCCGGCTCGTTAAAGCCCTCTCATGTGATTGAAGCGCTTGGTCTTGATGAGAATTATCTTCACGGTACGGTTCGCTTTACCGTCGGGCGGCAGACGACAAAGGAAGACATCGATTATACGGTTGACAGGCTGAAGAGTGTAATTGCGCGCTTGAGAAGTATGTCGCCTTTGTATAAAGACAGCAAAAATTCATAAGACAAGTTATAGGAGGATATGATGGATTATTCAGAAAAAGTGATTCAGCATTTTAGAGAACCACACAATGTTGGAGTTTTGGAAGAGGCCAATGCGTTTGGGAAGGTGGGCAGCCCGGCATGCGGCGATAAAACGGAGATGTATTTAAAAATTGAGGATGGCATAATCAAAGAGGCGAAGTTTATGACCTTTGGTTGTGCCGCCGCTATCGCTTCGAGCAGTGTAGCCACGGATTTACTCAAGGGAATGACCATAGAAGAAGCCAAAGCGTTAAAGAATGAGCAGGTTATCAAAGAGCTGGGCGGATTGCCGGAAGCAAAAATTCACTGTTCGGTGATGGTGGAAGAGGCAGTGCGCGCTGCGCTTGAGGATTACGAAGCGCGTCAAAAATAAGAATCTTCATAAAAACTGCTTTACAAGCCGTTAAAAACGTGTATAATAAGGAAGTATCTGTTTTTACGGATGCGGGGGGATGCCCGAGTGGCTAAAGGGGGCGGACTGTAAATCCGTTGGCGTCGCCTACGATGGTTCGAATCCATCTCCCCCCACCATAGAGAAAATGAGCCTGATAAACAGGCTTTTCGTGAAAAGGTTAATTTAGATTAACCTTTTTTATTTTTAGTTTAACCTGTCAATAACAAATCTTCCGCCGGTTCGGTGATTCAGAATATACAACGAATCTTTGCTGTCGATTCTTTGTATTGTAAAGGCGCCGTCACTTTCAGTTTCACTGAATTCTCCATCAATTTTTACGCCCTCATAGTTCATTGTGAGGGTATATATTTCGCTGCCTTTTTCACCATAGTCATACTTTCCGTTGTTTCTCAGAGCGCCTGCAACATAGGTATAGGTCCCGTAGTAATAGTTATCGTCTAAATTATCTTGCGATTGAAACCATTTAAAGCTGTCATCTGTAAATTCAAAATAACCAACCCCTTCTTCCGGTGATGTCCAATTCCCGCTTATCGGATTTTCTTTGTTTTTGTTCGTACAGCCAGTTGTTGCACTGATCAGTAAAAACATACATAATACGATCAGCAATCTTTTTCTTATCATCTGTTTTCTCCTTTTTAATCAGGTTTTGTATTCGATATTTTATTTGTTTAACATTACCATTTATACGGAAATTAAGCAAATAAGAACTAAAAGTACAAAAGATAAAGAAAGTATACTGACTCGTTTGTTGTTCATTATTTATTTTAGAGGGCTTGTATTTGCAGGACGTTTTTTTATATCTGCCGAAGTTGGCTTTAGCGCTTTAAAACCAGCCTGCATATAATGATATAGCAGATTTTAAAATTGGAAGGTGTAAAAGATGAATGATGGGACATATTTGATTGAGCCGGGCAGGCTT
>CALGIV010000250.1 GCA_937914785.1 uncultured Eubacteriaceae bacterium
AAAGGGCACGAAGGCATATGAAGCGTATGGAGATGACCTCGTAGAAGAACGCCACCGCCACCGTTATGAAGTCAACAATGCCTACCGCGAATCGTTGGAAGAAAAGGGTATGATATTCTCCGGCATTTCGCCCGACCGGGTGCTGGTGGAAATGATCGAGTTGAAAGAGCATCCGTGGTTCGTCGCAACGCAGGCGCATCCGGAATTTAAGTCGCGCCCGAATAAGGCACACCCGCTGTTCCGTGATTTTATTAAGGCGACGTTGAAAAAGAATCGTTCATAACTTCGTGTACAGATTAATAAGAGCTATCCTAAAAGGATGGCTCTTTTGTTTTTTATGCTTTCATAAATGTTTGTAACGGATAATTGTTTGTTTGGCAAGCAGGGTTTTGGGGTTATTGTGATAGGTGTTATTTTGTTGGTTTGATGCTTGGCTTTTCTGTATTGTTTATTCTTATAGCTTTTCCAGCAGCTGAAAAGCGCAATGAGTGTTAGATGTAAAAACATAGAAACAAAAAATTGAAGCGGCAAGGAATTCCCTTGCCGCTTCTATGTTCTTAATTATATATTGATGCCGAAGCTAATCTGGATTCCCTGATTTACCTGGCGCATCATTTCTTCATCAAAATGACCGATCTTTTCTTTAAGCCTTTTTTTATCGATCGTGCGCACCTGTTCGAGCAATACGACCGAATCTTTCGCCAAACCAAAATCTCTCGCTTCAACTTCAATATGTGTAGGCAATTTTGCCTTATTCATCTGAGATGTAATTGCTGATATGATAACCGTAGGGCTATGCCTGTTTCCCATATCGTTTTGAATCACCAACACCGGGCGAATTCCCCCCTGTTCACTGCCGACAACAGGACTTAAATCAGCATAATAAACATCTCCCCGTTTTATACTTCCCATACAGCCCCCCAACTTTCTGAAAATGTCTTTTTCTTATATGCTACGGCGAACACTTTTCTACCTCCAAGATTTTTTCCGCCTAATACATTTTATCGACGCAAACTGTTTTTGTTACTGTATGATAAAATTTTCTCCCGGATTTTGAATTCTATACAACAAAATGTAAATAAAAGATAATTTATTATGATCATATGCCCTAAATCGAAGTAGTCGACTTATATTTCCAAAAAATATAAAATGCTATCGCATTTAAATAACCTCTGAAAAGCTCATTTCACGGTATTCATCTTTTGCCTTGCTTCAAAATAAAAAAACTTCCCCAGGGAAGTTTTCTATATCCGTACAACCTAATTAAATTCCAAAAGAAAGAGCGTCATTCGCCCTGCCAGCCTATCCAAAACAACCGGCAAAGCCTCACGCGCCATTACCGCATTTCCAATAATCCCTTCGAGCTGATCAACTGCCCATATTGGAAATACAGGCGCGTGACGCGCTTACTCATGCCACACAGAATTTCATAATTGATGGTATCTGCCAGCCGGGCCATCTCATCGACACTCATCCCATCCTCACCAAACAACACGGCCGTATCGCCCACTTTCGCATCCGTAACATCAGTCAAGTCCACCATCATCTGGTCCATACAGACCGCACCGATGACATCGGCCTTTTGTCCATTGACCGTCACATAGGCTTTGTTTGAAAGCGCGCGCCGATACCCATCGGCGTATCCGACAATCAAAGTACCGACTTTCATCTCCCGCGATGTCGTGTACGTGCGGCCATAGCTGATATCACATCCGGCTTTCAATTCCTTGATATACGAAATTTTAGTCGTATAGCGCATCACCGGTTTTAGTTGAACCTTATCATGTTTTACCTCGTCTGAAGGATACAGACCATATAAGACAATGCCAAGCCGAACCAGGTTCATCCCCTGCTGATCCAGATCAATCGCCCCGGCACTGTTGGCGATATGCTTGATTGGAATCTCAATGCCTTTCTTTTCCACTTCTGCGAGCACGTCGTCAAAGCGCGCTCGCTGCAGATTCGCATACGTCTTATCTTTTACATCGGCTGTCGCATAATGCGAAAATATCCCCTCTATGTGAATATGTTTCAACTTTGCAATGCATTCAATTTCGGTCACTGCATTTTCATACCAAAATCCCACACGTCCCATCCCCGTATCCACCTTGATATGAATATCACAAACAACGCCGCTCTTCGCTGCATGCTTATCGAGCAGCTCTGCAAAATGAGTGTCAAACACTGTCGGCGTCAGCCTATATTTTAAGATATCTTCTACCCAATTATCTTCCGTATAGCCCAAAATAATAATATTGCCCCGAATACCGGCACGGCGCAACTGAATGGCCTCATCGATAAAGGATACGCAAAAATACTGCGCGCCAACCTCCATCAACGCCATCGCACACTCCACGGCGCCATGTCCGTACGCATCAGCCTTGATGATCGGCGAACAGATCATCTTCTCACCGAAGAGTTGTTCGAACTGCCGATAATTATGTACCAGATTATCCAGATAAATTTCTGCTTGCGTCGGTCGGTAAATGTCACTCATTTTTCTCTCCTAGCCTTCAAACAATTCCTGCTGTGCCTCTTTTAAACCAATAATGATATCGCCGGCATTCATATAACGCTGCCCATTTACTTTAGCCGCATATCTTCCCGCAACCGCATGCAGATGCACACCCATACAAACACGATGAAAAACATCTGATGAAGCGGCAATATTGGCCGCGATGATGCCGCTGAGCACGTCACCGCTGCCTGCAGTTGCCATCCCTTTATTTTTATTATCACTGATCATTGTCCTATGCATCCCATCCGTGATAATCGTCTTGTTCATCTTCAATACGACAATAGAATGAAATCTTTCAGCCGCTTGCTTTGCACAATCAATCGGCGCATCATAAACCTCTTCGCCGGATATATCCAAAAGCGCCGCGAGCTCTCCCGCATGCGGAGTTAACACAGTGCTTTGCTGCCGCGCTTTCATCTCGTTCTGCAATTCTTTAATGATCTTTAGCGCGCCTGCATCCAACACCAATGGCAGCGGTGTTTCCAATAACATTTTTATATATTCACGCGCGCGTTCATCGTCTTTTAAACCCATCCCAGCTACAACGATGCTTTTTTTACGCAGCATTGCTGTCAAATCTGCCCCATCGTGAATGCCGTCGACCATAACCTCCGCGCTGCTCAACGCACCGATGCGCGATAGCGACTCCGGCATCGCCGCAATGCTCACCAACCCTGCACCGCTGCGCAAAGCGGCAGCCGCACTTAACACGGCAGCGCCTTCCATTCCCTGGCTGCCGCCGAAGACGAGCACGCTTCCGTGATGATATTTATTTACATTATAGCGCCTTTCGGCAACGTTTTGAGCTACTTCTTTCCAGACCAGCAATCGTGCCGCAGCCTCTTCACTGCTTAAAATCCCGATATCCTTCACGACGCGATGTGCCGTATGGTCATCCGCATCACCTAAAACGTTGCCCAATTTCAAATGCTGCATCACAACTGTCAGGCCACTGCGCACCGCCTCTCCCATCACCCGTCCGTTATTCCCGTTAATACCGGAAGGAATATCAATCGAGAGTACCTGCTTATCGCACTGCATATTAATCAGACGAATCATCGTTTGATATAAGCCGCTCACCGCACGATTCAAGCCGGTTCCCAACAACGCGTCTACAATAATATCGCCTGCTCTTAACACATCCTCGGCAACCGATATATTATACTTTGTAACAACTTGAATGTCCGCCTTCACCTGCCTGAGCAGCTTTAAGTAGTGCCGGCCGTCTGCGCTGAGCGCAGACTCTTCTTCAGCGAGCAATACTGCCAACTGTATATTGGCCTTTTTCAATATCAGCGCAAGCGCCAACCCGTCTGCACCATTGTTGCCCTTGCCACATACAAGCACAATTTTCTTCGTGTACAGCGGCGCAAATTCTTCCCGCAACACCTCAAATACTGCCGATGCCGCCTTGTATATCAGAGTGCGGTTGTTCGTATTACACAACTCCACCGTCACCTTATCTGCAAATCTGGATTGTTCAACACTGAGAATATCCATCATAACTCCTTTAAACCGATCCGCCAAACACTGCCTTTAATTCGCTTAACTGCCCCTTCGCCGCCTCATAGCCGATATCAAACATCTCCTGCAAGGCTCCATCGCTTAAACTGTACGTGCCAAATCCCCTTAAATCCGGCGAAATCATCAAATCCGTCTGCTCAATGCCACGATGCATCGTCGCATACGACATAATATCCAGCGAAACGCCGATCACTTCCGTAAAGCGCAAACTTTTAACGCCTTCTACGCCGGCCGCTTTTAAATTTACACTGACGACTTTATCCATTCCCCGTTTGCGCAAAACATCTGCCGGCAGATTGTTAAACAGCATCCCGTCTACTAAGACCCGCTCGTCTTCCTGCACAGGCGAAAACACGCCGGGAATCGCACTGCTCGCACTGCAGGCCCGGGCGAGCAATCCCTCTTCTAAAACGACTTCCTCCATATGATATATATCTGAGGCGATCGCAAGAAACGGAATCTTCACATCTGCAAACGTCTTTTCACCGTAGAAGTCCAATAACACCTGCTCCACCACGTCGCCTGCGATCAATGCGGCGCCCTTTTTACTCACGTGCTCACTGCCCTGCTTCAATGAAAACTCCCGCCGGTATGAACGGCGCATAATCTCCCTTATATTTGCTTTCTTTAAATATGTAAACGCATCTTCCGCTTTAATGCCCAGCGCAAAGATCGAGCCGACAACACTACCGGCCGATGTCGCGGCGATCATATCCGGATACAAGCTGTTTTCCTCAAGCAGCTTGACTACGCCAAGGTGCGCAACGCCACGCATCCCGCCGCCGCTGAGCGCCAATCCGATACGCCGTTTTTCCGGCTTACGGATATTTCGAAAGAATTTTATATTGCGAAAAAAATTCATCTCTTTCTTATGGCTCATCGTCCTTGTCGTCCTTGTCTTTTTTACGATTTATCTTTGCTATTTTATGCAGCCGTTTCTGTAATTTCTTAAAATCTTTTCGCTGCTTCTTTGCAATAGCTTTTTCTTCATAAAAGCGCTCCATTTTAATATCCAGCATTTGCTCTTCCACCCGCTGTTCTTCAAGCGCTTCTTCCTTAATCGGCCGTCTCAGCCAATCTTTAAACAAAATACGCAGTACGCCAAAAATCGGCAGCGCCAGCAACATTCCCATCACACCCCAAAGCTTGCCGCAGATAACGATGGAAAAAATAACCCAAAATGGGTTGACACCGATCGAATCTCCCAGCAAGGCCGGTGCGAGGACGTTCGAATCGATCTGCTGCACAATAATAATGATGATCAATGTCCACAGGCCGGAAATCGGCGCGGTTAACATCGCAAGTAACACCGCCGGAATCGCACCAAAGATCGGGCCGAATGTCGGCACCATATTCGTCACACCGACAATAATAGAAATCAGGCCCGCATAACGAATGCCCAGAATACGGCAGGGAATAAAGACGAGAAAACCGACGATGACAGAGCATAACGCTTTTTTCGCAAGAAAGTTAAAAAACATCTCGTCCATCAATTGCAGAACATATTTAGCGCGATAGAAAAACTTACTCGAAATCCGCTTGACCACACTGGACAGTTGATACATAATCTGGTCTTTGTCAATAAGCATATACAACGCAAAGAAAATCCCCAAAAACAAGTTGATGATCATCGTGCTGAAAGAGACGACAAAATTTAGAATATAAGTCGCAACACCTTCTAACGCCCCCTGGATATAGCCCCAAAAAGACGTGATAAGTTGACTGATGTCGTTCACACTCGTAATATCGATACCAAATAACTGCATCGTCTCAATCAGGCGTTCACTTTCAAACAGCTTTACGGCAAGGCCGTTTGCAGATTCCATATAATCCGGGATATTGGCTACCATTACCCCAATACTTTCAACCAATCCCGGCACTGCAATATAAACTAAGAAAAAGATGACGATAATCATCGAAAGCAATGCCATAATTGCCGAGAGCACCCGATTTGCTTTTTCCGAAATGTAAACGCGCTTAACTTTTGACAGCACCCTGCTGTAAAACTTTGTCGGCCGGTAAAGCAAATAAGCGATGATAAATCCCCACAATACCGGTTTTATCAGGTTAAAAAGATATTGAAGGAAATTTTTAATAAATTCCCATATGGAAGAAAAATTCGATAAAAATGTAAAAAACAATGCGACGGCGCATAAAGAAATGACTGCGTAGAGGCATATTGTAAAGTATTTTTTATCTACCTTTATTTTTTTCATAAAACCCTTCCTAATAAAACACGTTTATGATATCATATTATAATATAAATTTTTGTAAGAGGTTGCAATGCTTTATATCATCAGCATTATTGCCATTTTAATACTCGATATTATCACAAAATATTTGACTGTCGCCTACCTGAAGCCGATATCCACTTATCCTATCATCCAGGATGTCTTTCATTTAACTTACATCGAAAATACCGGCGCCGCATTTTCGGTTCTTCAGGATAAGCAGATTTTTTTAATTCTCTTTAACTCCATCCTGTTGTTTTTACTTTTCGCCTATCTTGTACGCGCGTTGCGGCGAGACCGCAAATTCCATTTAAGCTATCTGGCACTCAGCTTTATCATCGCAGGCGGCATCGGCAACTTGATCGACCGCTTCCGTCTTGGCTATGTCATCGATATGTTCGATTTTCGACTGATCAATTTTGCCGTCTTCAATGTCGCGGATATCTTCATATGTGCCGGCGTAGTTTTGCTCGTACTCTGTATCTTATTTTTTGAAAAAGACCTCGTGCGTTAAACCACAAACGAAGTTCGATAAATTCTGTCAAATTGTCGTTTTAATGTATCGTACGCCTGATCAATTCCACCCTCTAAGAAAACACCAAATACCGCTGAGCCGCTTCCGGTCAGCGAAGCGGCAGATGCCCCGCTCTTCAGCAACGCCTCTTTGATTTCTGTTATTATCTCAAAATTTCCCATAATTAATTCAAAAACATTGCTCGTATACGCCCTTATGGCAGGTATGTCTTTGTTCAAATATGCCGTATGCAGCTTTTCCACCTGGGCTTCGCTTGCAGAACGGCAACGGTCAATCGCTTCGTACGCCATTTTGGTCGAAACTCCAAAGTCCGGCATAACGACGAGCACATCGCAGGCCGGCAATGGACACACGTGTTCAATCTGCTCCCCTATGCCTTTTATAAAAGCCGTCGTATTGCCGATAAAGAACGGCACATCTGCACCGATCTGCACCGCAAGAAAGTACTTTTCAGCTTCCGATAATCCTGTCGCATACATCTTATCGAGCGCATTTAACACGCATGCGGCATTACTGCTGCTGCCGCCGAGTCCGGCTTTATACGGAATGTGTTTTTCAATAAAAATCTCAACGCCACTATTTATTTTTGTATATTCAAAGAACAACACGGCCGCCCTTCTCGCCGTATTCGTCTCAATTTCCTCATTCAACTCATCCACATTCGTCCACACCTGAATCCCTTCAGGCCGCTTTGTTATCGTGATATAATCACACAAGCCAATCGGCTGCATCAGTGAACGAATTTCGTGATATCCGTCCGGCAGCCGGCGTCCGACGCTTAAGCACAAGTTGATTTTCGCATAAGAGATAAATTTATCATCCGTCATAGGTCAAGCGCGATGGCCTCTCCTGTATTGATAAAACATAACAGACACTTTGCCACAGCCTTTTGCGTAACTTCCTCATACGCTTTTTTATAATAATACAGCTGCCGTCGATACCGGCCGACGAGAACTGCCCGCCGCTCCTTCGTCGTATATCTGTCAGTTTTGTAGTCCATTATAACAGTTTCTTCACCCTTTTGCACTATGCAATCGATCACGCCCTGCAAATAAATTTTTTCTCCGGGTTCAACGCCGTCGTAAACCTCGCCGGCTTCCAGCAGATAATAAAATTCCGCTTCGCGTTTTACGCTGTCGGCATCTAATATCATCTGCCCCGCTTCGGAAGCAAAAAAAGCAGCCAGTTTCCTCACCTCAATTTGCCCCGCTTCTTCTTCATTTAAAACACCTTCAAACTGCAGCTTTCGGATGTGCTCGTCCAAAACGGCCGTAAAGTCCGCACCGCTTTTCAGTGCTTCGAGTGATACGGTCTGCAAAATATAATGCGTCAATACGCCCTGCCGAAGCGCATCAAAACGGTTATTCTCCTCACCGGAAAGACTCGCGTACCGATACGCCGTCTCCCCCATCCCGCTTTCCTTCAACTCGCTGACCGTCAGCCGCTGCGCGATCTTCGTGCTCTTTTCAAACGGATAGACCCAGTTGAGCCGTTCCTCTGTCAAAGCGTCGATTTCAGGCAGCTTCTGCGACAGCTGTTCATAAAACTGCCGCTTGTGCTGCGCCGTCGCACGAACCATTGATTTTGCGGCTTTATCGATGTGCAAATCACACAAACGCGTATAATTCGGTGTATGATAGACTGCCGCCATAACCCAGTCGATAAAGGTATGCATACTTAAAATCCGCGAATCACTCAGCTCGCCGCGCCACAATGCTTTTTGCTCCTCGCTATCTTTGATAAGCGCAGTGATGACAAGCTTTTCTTCCGCGCGGCTTAACGCGACGTACAAAAGCCGCATATACTCTGCCGCCAGCTCATTTTTTATAAGATGACGCGCCGCCATCTTGGCCATACTGTTACAGCGATAACCGCGCAGATAATCGATATACTCCGGTGCAATGCCGCAAGTTTTATGAAAGATCATATCTTTTTTCACATCGTCCATATTGTAACGCTTTGACGTCCGCCCCAGAATCACAATGGGAAATTCCAGCCCTTTGCTTTTATGAATGCTCATAATGCGCACGGCATTTTCTGCAGAAAATTGCGTCGCCGTCGCTACTTCCGTTTGCGCCTGCCGCACCTTCGTGACGAATTGAATAAACCCAAACAAGCCGGCAGTACCGCTTTTTTCATAGCGCAATGCAACATCGAGCAACTGATCCAGATTTGCCCTGCGCGCGCTGCCGTCGACGAGCAGCGAGACGTATTCGTCGTAGCCCGTCTTACGATAAATTCTCTTCAACAGCTCATAGACACTGACATGCCTGCTGCAGGCTTTGTAATCGTCAATCTGCTTATTCATTTTTTTTATCTTATCAGACAATTTATCTTTTTTATTAAGCATATATTCTTCAACCGCTTCGTGGAAAAACCGTGTAGAGGAAGCCTTGCGGATGCGCATAAACTCTTCCATCGAAAAATCGTAAAACGGCGCACGCATAACCGACAACAGCGCAATATCCTGCTTTTTATTGTCGATGAGCTTTAAGAGATTCAACATCAGCTCGACTTCCATATTTTCAAAATAGCCGCGCGGCGCATCGTAATAGACAGGAATGTTGTGTTGCGTCAGAATATCCGTATAGCAGGCCGCATCCACTGCCGGGCTCGCCAACAGGATGACGATATCGCCGTATTCCGCCTTACGCATCATTGCTTGTCTCCGGTCGTAAATCTCACTCTCTAAAAGCTCTCTGATAATGCCGACCGTATTTAAAGCTTCTGTCTGCGCATCCTGATACATCATCAGGGCGGAACTGTCTTCCGTCACCCTTTCCCTGCCGTCTTCAAAAACAAAGATTTCCGCCTTGCCGCCCGCAGCACATTCCTCTCTGCCGCGCACAAGCCGTGCATTTTCATCATAATCGATATCCGCCGTCGCTTTGTTCATCATGCGCTCAAAGATGGCGTTGATCAAATCGATAACCCCGTCGCTGCTGCGGAAGTTTTGATTCAAAACGATCAGTTTACCACCGCCGTCCTCTGCGCCATATTGCGCATACTTTTCATTAAAAATCGTCGCATCGGCCAGCCGGAAGCGATAAATGCTCTGCTTGACATCGCCGACCATAAACAGATTGCGGCCATTGCTGACGCGTTTTAAGATTGCTTCCTGCAATAAGCTGATATCCTGATACTCGTCGATAAAAATATGCGCATACCGGCCGGCAATCTCCAAACGGATATCCTCGTCATTCAGAATCTTCAAACAATACTGTTCGCTATCGTTAAAAGTAATGACTTTTTTTCGCTGCTTCTGTTCCCGATACGCCTCGTCAAACTGCTTGATAACCTCATACATAACGTTCAGCACGCGCGCTAAAACAATATTTTCCGCAGCAGCCTTCTGCAAAGAATACCGGGCAAGTTTTTCCACTTCACGGCTGATTATCTTCTTTGCATTGGCTCGAATCTTCTTGACTTCCTGCGCCTCGTCACTTTTCCCGGGGCTGAACCTGCTGCTCTTCGGCGCTAGGTATTGTTCATATGCCGTGCAAAATGCTTCAAAACTTATCCTGGCCGCTTCGGCAACCAAAGCGATGTTTTCATACTCCTTTTCCAGCACAGATAAAGCGGGTTCTTCCAGACACACGCGCCCACGCTTAAGCGCATACGCCATCTCGCTCCGTGCGTTTTCAATGTCTTCCTGCGCCTTTTGCCGCAGAATCTCCATCCACTTGCTTTCCTGCGGCCTGTCACAGATTTTATAATAGGCGATTTCCTTCTTCAGCCAGTCCAACCCTTCCGGCCGGCTCATCGCATAATCGTACGCATTCAATATCACGCGATGAAGCTTCTCCGTACTCTTGCTCGTCGTGTACATCTCCGCAAAAGTTAAAAAGTCCCCATCATCCGCTTCTGCCGCGTAACGCTCCTCAATGATGCGCTCCAACACCTCTGCGCGCAGCAATACATCCTCCGCCTCGTCGATGATTTTAAAGTCACACGGCACGTCGACCACATAAAAATAACTGCGCACGATACCGATGCAAAACGCGTGCAACGTACCGATATCAGCGCTGTTTAAATACAGCAGCTGCCTGCGAATATGACCTTGATTACACCCTTCTTCATCCATCGATGCACTCAATGCATCATAAAGCCGCCGTTTCATCTGCGCCGCCGCTGCATTCGTAAACGTCGCGAGCAACATATCGCGCACGTCCGCCTGCTCCTCGGCAATCATCTTGACGATGCGCTTTGTCAGCACAAAGGTCTTGCCACTCCCCGCGGCAGCCGAAACCAGAATATTTTCTCCTCTTAACTCGACGGTACTTCTTTGTGCATTTGTCAATTCAGGCATCTTCTACCCCTTTACTCCGCGCAGTTTTTTCAACAATCTGCTCCCTGCCCACCGGCTCCAGATTCCTGTACTGATTGGCGGTAAAACCTGTGTCAAACGTACAGATACTCTTATAATCGCAATACGTACAGGCATTGCTTTGGTCTTTTTTTATATATGGCCGCGGTGCGATTTCGCCTGAGAATATTTCCTGCGAAAATTGTTCCGTAAGCCGGACAGTATGCGCCATAAGCGCTTTTAACTCCTCTTCCGAAAACACGTTTGCGCCCTGTGCCGGTTCCCCGTCTTTTTTTATTTTCATATTCGTCAAATTTTCTCCGTTCTGATCGATCGCCCGAATAATTTCTGCATCACTCGTCGCAATGCCGCGCAATTTCATCTCATCGCGCATTTTTTTATCCAGCTTCTCTTCGTCCGGTTCCTCCTCATACTTAAACAACGGGTTATCCAACTGATAATAAAACATCCCCGCCGGTGTATTTTGCAGATCTGCATTTAAACACGCCTGCATATAGAGCAACAACTGCATATTCAACCCATAATAAATATTTGTATAATCGACGCTCTTGTTCCCCGTCTTATAGTCGACAATTTTAATATAACGCCTGCCGTCTTTCTCGTAAATATCCACGCGGTCGATCGCCCCGCGTAACAACACTTCTTCACCGTCCGGCAGCTTCAAAGAGATCGGGCTCATTTGCCCGCTTTCATCAAACCGCACCTCGCTGTCCGCGATCGTAAATATACCGTTTTTAAGCTGCTGTACCATCATCCCGATGGCATTTTTCGCCGCCCGGCGCAGCTTGTTGAACAAGAAGGCATTCACCCCGCCGGAAGCAAACATCGCGCTCTTATATTGCTGCGCCTGCTCGGTGATAATGGCTTCTACCCTGTCTTCTACCATCTGCTGATCGACTGTGTGCAGGTCAATTTGCTCCTCAACGATCTGCTTTGTAAAAACTTCCGCCGTTTTATGCAGTAAATTGCCGATATCCGGCAGGTTTATCTGCCATATTTGCCGCTCCTGCGGGCGGATGCCATAACGCATAAAAAACTTGAACGGACAGGCACCATACGCCTCCATACTGCTCGCGCTGACCTTAAACGGAAGCCGGTATAATTCGCGCACCTCTTGTTGCCTGACCGATTCAATCCTGTTGTCAAACAGAATCGCCTGCTTCAACCGCCGCGTTCTGTCCGCATAATCCTGCCGGGCTTCATACCAGCCAAACAGCGCCAGCGTCTCATCTTCTAACAGGTG
>CALGIV010000251.1 GCA_937914785.1 uncultured Eubacteriaceae bacterium
GACGATTCCGGCCCATAGATTTCCACAATACGGCCGCGCGGTACGCCGCCAATACCCAGAGCGATATCCAGTCCGATCGAAGAAGTCGATATCGCCTCTACGTTCATATTGACTGCATTTTCACCAAGGCGCATAATTGAGCCTTCTCCAAATTGTTTTTCGAGGCTTTTTATTGTCAATTCAAGTGCTTTATCTTTTTCCATATTTTTTTCCTTTATTTAGATATTTTATTGATTGTCCAATATCAACCGTCTTAACATATTCAATGCATAGTTCGCCACGCGAATTTGCACGAAGCGGCGTCTTCTGGCCGGATACAACACGTGCTGCACCGAAGTCTCGCCATCGTAGTGCACAGCTACGTATGCCGTGCCGACAGGCTTATCGTCCGAGCCACCCTCCGGCCCTGCGATTCCCGTTACCGCAATGCCTGCATCCACCCCTGTCGCTGCAATCAGCCCTTCCACCATTTCACGCGCAGTCTCTTCACTGACAGCGCCGAACAGCTCCAGCGTCTCTTCTTTGACGCCGACAAAACGCTTCTTCGCATCGTTAGCATAAGTGACAATACTGCCATAAAAGTATGCACTCGCTCCGGGAATTTCTGTCAGCAGCGCAGCAACCAGACCACCCGTACACGACTCCGCTGTCGCTACAGTAAGCTTTTTTTCCTTAAGTAAATCGGCTACCGCCTCTGAAAGCGTGATATCTTCTGTCGCGTAAATACCGTCTCCAACACGCTCGTAAATAAGCTTTTCAACAGGATCAAGTATCTTATCTGCTTCCACCTCGGTATCGGCATTCGCCGTCAGCCGCAACAATACCGCCGTCTCCTTCGCATAAGTCGCCAAAGTCGGATTTGTCGATTCGATAAGGTCGATCAAAATCTCCTCCAAGCCGGACTCCCCATAGCCGAAAACTTTGTAATAGCGTGAAAAAAAACTCTTGCCCGTTTTCTTCATCAGGTAAGGCAGTACATCCTGATCAAACATCGGCACCATCTCAAAAGGAGGTCCGGGAAGCAAAATAATCGCCTTGCTCTTGTCTTCATTTTCAATGATCACACCGGGTGCCGTTCCATTTTCGTTCTTTAAAATGATAGAATCTTTGGGGATATAAGCCTGTTTGATGTTGTTTTTCGGCATATTTTCACCAAACATCATTCTCAGTCTGGCCATCCACTCTTCATTGACTTCCATCTCGACGCCCATTAACTCGGCTGCCGTCTCTTTTGTCAGATCATCCTGTGTAGGCCCAAGTCCGCCTGTCGCAATGACAATATCGGAACGGCCTGCCGCCTCTTCAAAAGCGGCACGTAATCTTATCGGATTATCGCCCGTTACAGTGTGGTAGAGGACACTAATTCCCAGTTCATGTAAATTTCGTGAAATATATTGAGAGTTTGTATTCACAATATCACCCAGCAATATTTCCGTACCGACACAGATTATTTTTCATTTCATCACTTGGTTCCTCCTTGCTTATTTAAAAGATATGCTTTTTCGATTTGCATAAAAATAAATGACGCCTGAAATAACGGTGATTGCCACCATCCCCCAGACCAATATATCGCCCAGCAGGGTCACATTTCCCGCCGCAATTTCAAAATGCAGATAAATGATACAGACCATCTGCAAAAGCGTTTTGAGCTTACCGGACCTTCCGGCCGCAAAAACAGTTCCCTCAATTGCAATGGCCGCACGCAGGCCGGTAACGGCGAATTCACGAATCAAAACGATCAGAATTGGAATCATGCCGATCCTGCCTGCCTGCATTAAACAGAGCAGAGAAGCGGTGACAAGAATCTTATCGGCCAGCGGGTCGGCAAATTTGCCAAACGAAGTTACCTGATCCCTCGAACGCGCAAGTTTACCATCGATGAAATCGGTGATACACGCGATCATATAAACGATCACAGCGTAGTAAAAATGCGCGGGAAAATCCGCTAAAAACAACACTAAATAGATTGGAATCAATATAATTCTTAAAAAAGTCAGCTTATTTGCAGTGTTCATGTAATACTATCCCTGTCATATCATATTCATCGGCAGACGTAATCTCACACCAATGGTATTGCCCTTCTTCAAGCAAACTGTCGGAAGTCAGCAACATCGCCCCATCGACACCAGGCGCATCGCGGTATGTCCTTGCCAGATAATGTCTGTCATCTATCTTATCACAAATTAACGCTTCTGTCTTTAATCCAACGAAAGAACGGTTGATTTTTTTTGCATTTTTTTGCTGTGCACGCATAATTTTACTCCTGCGCGCCTGTTTGACCGCTTCGCTGAGCTGCCCGCTCATCTGTGCCGCCGGTGTTCCTTCTTCCTGCGAGTAAGTAAATACGCCGAGTTTGTCGAATGGATAATCGCGAATGAAAGACAGCACCTCTTTAACATCCTCTTCCGCCTCACCGGGAAAGCCCGTAATCAACGTTGTACGCAATACGATATCGGGCATCTTTGCTTTTAAGAGCTCATAGATATCAATGATCTTTTCTTTTGTCGTCGTGCGTCCCATCTGTTTTAACAGACGGTCGTTGACGTGCTGCAGCGGCATATCGATGTAAGGCACTACTTTTTCCGATTGCGCCATCGCATCGATGATATCTTCATCCAGCCCTTCCGGATAAGCGTAAAGCAACCGAATCCATTTCAGGCCCTCTATCTTATCTAACTGCCGCAGCAGGCTCGCGATACGCTTTTCTCTGTAACGGTCAATACCGTAAAGTGTGATATCCTGAGCAACTAAGATCAACTCCGTCACACCACGCGCCACCAGATCGCGTGCTTCTTTTAAAAGGTCTTCTTCCGCCTTGCTTTTATACGGCCCGCGTAATTGCGGAATAACACAATACGTGCATTTTCTGCTGCAGCCTTCACTGATTTTTAAGTACGCCGTCGGCAACTTGGTCAATATCGTCCGCACTTCTGTTTGTGCGATGCAATGATCTTCATCGACAAACAGTACCTTGTCTTCTGCACTTAAGCGATCGAACACTTCGACAATATCACCATAACGCGTCGTGCCGACAAATGCGTCCACTTCAGCCAGTTCCTCTTTCAACTCTTCGCTGTAGCGCTGCGCCAGGCAACCTGCAACGACGATCTTTAATCCCGAATTGTCCTCTTTGTGCTGCGCAATTTGCAGAATCTCCTGCACCGATTCCTCAATCGCGTCCTGAATAAAAGCGCAGGTATTGATCAAGGCAAAGTCTGCCTGTTCGATATTCTCTGTCAGATTATAACCACTTTGTTCGAGTGCACCGACCATCACTTCGCTGTCCGTAAGGTTCTTTGCGCATCCCAACGATACTACATAAACTCTCTTAGGCATCGCTGCTCTCCTCGGCGATTTCTTCCTGCAACACCGGATTATTACGGTTTTCAAACTCTTCCAATGTAACCAACACGTTTCGTGGCCGCGCCCCATCCGGCGGCGACACGTAGCCGCGTTCCTCCATCTCATCGATCATCCTGCCCGCACGCGCATAACCGATACGCAGCTTTCGCTGAATCATCGAAGTCGAAATCTTTTCCAGTTCGATAGCCAGCCGAACAGCCTCTTCAAACAACTCGTCTTCAAAATCGCTGTTACCGCCTCTCGGCGAAGCGATCTTTTCGATAACTTCCTCGTTATAATCCTGTTGCGAATTCTTTTTGATAAAGTCCGTCAGGCGCTCGACTTCTTTCTCATCAATGAATGCACACTGCCCGCGCATCGGCTGACTTAAGCCCGCGGGATAGTATAGCATATCCCCTTTACCGAGCAGCTTTTCCGCACCGGCCATATCCAAAATAACGCGGGAATCCACCTGAGAAGACACCATAAAGGAAATCCTTGAAGGAATATTGGCCTTAATCAATCCGGTAATGACATCTGTCGACGGCCGCTGTGTAGCGACGATCAAGTGAATGCCGGCCGCACGCGCGAGCTGCGCAAGCCTGCAGACGGCCGCTTCAACCTGCTGCGGGGCAACCATCATCAAATCTGCAAACTCATCGATGATGATGACAATCAGCGGCAAAGCCTGTCCACCCTCTTTTTCCATCTTCGCATTATAGCCGCCGATATCACGCACTTTACTGTCAGAAAATTTTTGATAACGGTCCATCATTTCCGCCACGGCCCAATTCAATGCCCCGGCTGCCTGTTTGGGGTCTATGACAACCGGAACCAACAGGTGCGGGAGCCCATTATAAGCACCCAATTCCACGCGCTTCGGGTCGATTAAGATCAAGCGCACTTCCTGCGGCGAAGAACGGTATAAAATCGATGTGAGGATCGCGTTAATACAAACGCTTTTGCCCGCACCGGTAGCGCCGGCAACGAGCATATGCGGCATCTTGCGCAAATCGCACATCAATAACTGTCCGGCAAGGTTCTTGCCCAACGCTACGGCGACAGGCGACGGGTGCTCTTTGAATTCTTTTGTCGAAATCACTTCTCGAATATGTACGATCGCAGCATCTTTGTTTGGCACTTCAATGCCCACGGCACTTTTACCGGGGATCGGCGCTTCAATCCGCACACGGGGTGCCGCGAGTGCCAATGCGATATCCTCCGCTAAATTGACAATTTTATTTACACGCACACCTGCTTCAAGCTCCAGCTCATACCGCGTGATCGTCGGCCCGACGCTGATGCCGATAATTTTTGCATTGATACCAAAGCTTTTCAATGTCGTTTCCAGTTTTTCAGCATTCTTCAGCGTTTCCGCCTTGTTTTCTTTTGTCGTGGATTTATGATTATTCAGCAGTGAAATCGGCGGATAGACATATTTATTATCGGCATCCGCTCTTTTGACTGCAATTTCTTTTATTTCAACAATCTCTTCCTTCACCGGCTTCGATTTCGCCGCTTTTACAGGTTCTTTTTCTATCGGCGGTGGTAAGACGGCCTCTTCTTCACTCTCGCCATTTTCAGCCTCCAGCTGCCTCATCCACGCCTGCACCTCTGAAAAAGATTTTTTTTCTTCTATCTGGCCGGTTTCCTCTGTTCTTTTCCTGCCGTTTCGTTTTTTCGGCGGCGCTTTTTCTTTCTGCATCTCTTTTCGCCTGCTAATCCATTCACCGATAACTTTACGCGCCATAATCAAAATGATCGCCAACGAAAGAAAACTTAAAAATATGTAGCTGCCCGTTTTAGAAAACAGCGTGACAAACCCTTTTGCCAACCCCATCCCAATCAGGCCGCCGATATTGCCGTCTATGCCGGAAGCAATTTGAAGCATATTGCGCAAGACCGGGGATGCGATATCCGCCACCGTGGAAATATGCAACATACAACAAAAGATGACGAGCAGCGCAAAGAGCAAAAACACCCTCTTATTCATACGCAGCGGTCGAAAACGTATGATGATATAGGCCGCACAGAGGACAAGCACTACCATCAATACTGTCGTACCGCGCGTGCCAAAGAGGAAATAAAATGCTTTTTTAATCCCTTCGCCGATCAGCCCCGCTTCTTCCGCAAGAATCGAATATATCCCGTAAACGCCAAAAAACAGTAACACAAATCCGACGATCTCGTTGATCAATCGCTCTTTGCGCAACTGTCTTAAAAGCGCTTCCTGCTTTTTTGTCATCTTTTTTTTCGTCGCTGCCATAAAACACCTGCCTAAACGCTATCTGTTCACGATTTGCATAATTAAAACGATGAGCCCTACTGCCCAGCAATAATATGAAAAATATTTCAATCGGTTGTTCTTTAAGACGTAAACCAGCAGCTTGATCGCAAAATATCCGACGACGAGCGACGTGACGAAACCGACGATCATCACCCCGGCGCTCGTGCCCTGTGCACCCAGCTTAATAATGTCTTTTACTTTCAACAGCGTCGCGCCGAGCACTGCCGGAATCGACAGTAAAAATGAAAACTCCGCAGCGTCTTCACGCTTCAAGCCATTGGCAAAGCCGCCGACCATCGTCGTACCGGAACGCGACAGGCCGGGAAAAAGAGCGCACGACTGAAACAGGCCGATGATAAACGCATTCTTCGGCTTCAGGTTTTTAATTCCCCGCGTGTTCAGCGCGCTGAACTTTTCGCCGAAATACAATAAAATACCGGTAATTAAAAGCATAACGCCAACGATTGTCATACTCGAAAATGCCGCGTCCACCTTATCTTCAAACAACAGCCCGATAATTGCCGTCGGAATTGTCGCAATGATGAGCAGGATGAAATAAAGCCGGTATTTGTCTTTATAAATACACAGGCTCCTTTCCCGCTTAATATCTTTACACATCCCGACAAAGGCTTTAAGAATAGAAACAATACTTTTCTTATACGCGATAATCACGGCAACTAAAGACCCTAAATGTAAAAAAACCGTAAAGGCCACCGTTCCTTCGCTGATATTCATCCAATTCTGCAAAATTGCCAGGTGACCCGATGAACTGATCGGTAGAAATTCGGTCGCTCCCTGAACGAACCCGAGTATAAACGACTCTAAAATGCTCATATGTATCTCCTCCGATAAAGTCTCTTCAATTATATATTCCCTTCCAAATCGATATACGACTAAATTAACTGATCTTAAACAAAATCCACGTGGTTACGGCTCGGTAAACCGCAACCACGTAAAACACATTGATAAAATATTATATCATATTTCAAAAGCATTATCTATGAATTTTGTTTCTTTTCTTCAATCAATTCCTTGAGCTTTTTCAGCGCCACATTCAATCCGCCGACTTCGTTAATCAAGCCGATATCTACCGCTTGCTGGCCGATTAAGATGCTGCCCACGTCGTTGACCATTTCCGTTGTATTCAGCATCAGGTCCATAAGTCTCGGGCGCTCAATGTCGGAACAGGCCACGATAAAGCTGATGATGCGTTCCTGCATCTTTTTAAAATATTCAAAGCTCTGCCACACGCCGATGACCAGCCCGGTCGTGCGGATCGGATGCAGCGTCATCGTTGCCGTCGGCACGATAAATGAATAATCCGTACATACGGCCAGCGGCACGCCGATGCTGTGCCCGCCGCCCAGTACGAGCGAAACGCTCGGTTTGGAAATACTGCGTACGAGCTCTGCGATGGCGAGCCCTGCCTCAACGTCTCCGCCAAGCGTATTTAACATCAATAACACGCCTTCCACATCGTCATCCTCTTCAATCTGCGTGAGGATGGGAATAATGTGTTCGTACTTCGTGACCTTTTTTTGCATCTCGATCACGTGCCCTTCGATCTCGCCGATAATCGGAATCACGCGAATACCGCTTTTGCTTTCGGGCAGATTCATACCGCCGAACTCTTTAATGCTCTCTGCAAACTCGCTGACGTAGCGGGCGTTTTCACCTTCACTGTAAGCGCCATCTGTATCGTAATCGGTCGTTATTTCATTGTTTTTAATCGTCTCATCCATTAAAAAACCATCTCCTTACCGAGGGATGGTCTTATTCTTTGTCGTTTTTGCTATTTTATACCGCCGCATCAAATTAGTTTTATATGCAGATAACCTACCGCGCGCTGCTCGTCAGCCGCATCGACAACTGCGGTCGCCACACGGTTCTGAATTGTGATATCTTTTACAGCAATGCCTTCATCGCTCAATATACGCCGCATTTTTTCAGGCAATTTTACCATTGCAGCCGGATTCATTCCGATCACGGAAACAGCAGATTCTTTTTCGCCGGCAGCTTTTGATATGACGGCGGCGATGCCGCGAACCTTATCGTCCGCTGCAGTCGAAATTATCGTACCGGCAGAGCCGTAGCCCAACACCGTGCTGAGGACTTTCACTTTAATGCCGCCTTTTTGCGCAAATGAGACGGCACGCGGATGAATAACTTTCGCTCCCTGTTCGGCCAGCGTATACACCGTTTCATAGTCGAGCGCCTCAATCATTCGGCAAGCTTCAACTACTCTGGGGTCCGCCGTCATAATGCCGGCCACATCAGTATAGAGTTCAACGCTGTCCGCCTTTAAAT
>CALGIV010000252.1 GCA_937914785.1 uncultured Eubacteriaceae bacterium
CCGTGTATAGGTCTTTTTTACAGATGGAGACATTGCTTGAAAATTTGTATAAGCGGGCTCATATTCTTTCAATAAATCAGATAATAACGCTATTTGTTCCTCTGTAATTGGTGGAGATTTCGGTTTATCCCATTGACCGTTCTTTTTGGCTTCTTCAATTTTCGCTCTGCCATAATCGGTCATTAGACCCTGCTCTTCAAGCTTATCAACAAGGGCTTTGTTTTTATCTGACCACTTACTGTTTTCCCTGCGCAGAGAAAAATATTTGATATATGATTTATCGTCAAGACTGTGTATTTGTCCGTCAATCCACCCGTAGCAAAGGGCTTCTTCAAGCGCTTCGCTTGCTTTTACTGTTTTGGGGCCACCTGATTTGCCGAATAGTAACCACACACCATCACTTGACATGCTATTGGCTTCCAACCAATTCCTAAAATCATTTCGTGTTACAAATTGTAAATGCACGGGCAAAACGCTTACCTCCTATTTTCTTAATTAGCCTTATATCCTTTAGCTACATCAAATTATACAGCACTCGGCAGTTCAAAACAATGAAAATTCGGTGTTTGTTCCGACTATCCAGATCATCAAGGGGCAAGTAGTATTTTTGGCAAAGGGCGCGAAAAAATATCCACTTTTAAATGGATTTTTGCCGTGCCATTTCGCCGCCGAAAATGGAGAACAGGATAAAAGACAATCCTGCTCCCGCTTTCGTCCGATTCATTATACGGCAAAACCGTCTGCACTACTGTGGCGGTCATCGCCGGCTTTTGTGGGGCTACGCGCCCTACAGTCAGTTTACAAGCAGTGTGTGATCGTGGAGATATATACGTTGAAGCAGTACTTGAAAAAGCCCTTGCGCATAAAGGCATTTTGCGACAATTAACAGAGAAGGGAGCGCTTCCTTTTCTGTGGTTGGATGAATGATGGAAAGAAAAGTTTTAGATAAAAACAGATGGCTTGCGCCATCTGTTTTTATTGTATTTCCTGTTCGAGGTCGTAAAACAATTCATCGTTGAAGAAGTCGAAAATCGTGATATCAAGGCCATCGCATATTTTTTTAATCGTCGCAATGGTTGGGTTTTTGCTCTCGTCATTTAAAATGCTTTTGATTGTCGATTGGCTGACGCCGCAGGTATAACTCAACGCATTCGGTGTTATGCCGCGGCTTTCGCACAGGTTGGCTATCCTCATCTTTACAGCATTCGATATTTTCATATGTTTAACACTCTTTGTCAATATTTGTAATAAAATTATAGTGATTTACCACTAATAGCCTTATAATATACATAATTGTTTAAAATTGTTAGTGACGCTTCACTAATGAAGTAACAATAAATTCCATTATTTTAAAGCATAAAGTGTATTCATTCATTACATAATAAATTGAGATTCTTAGCGAGTGAGGCATAAAGTGAAAATGAAAAATATGAAATTACGACTAAAACAGTTAAGAGGCCAAAAAGGGCTGTCACAGAAAGAAATGGCAAAGATATTAAATTTATCGACAAGCTCAATTGGTATGTATGAACAGGGGAGGCGTTTGCCAACTTACGATACGCTTATTCGCTATGCGCAATTATTCGATGTAAGCCTGGATTACTTAATCACTGGAAAAGAGTAATTTCAGACCCCTTTTTATCTATTGGATCTCAACGATCGTCGCACCGCTGCCGCCTTCATTATAGCCGCCGATTCGGTGGTTTTTCACATGTGGATGTGTCTTTAAAAAGGCGGCGGTTTCTTTGCGCAGGATGCCTTCGCCCTTGCCGTGAATAATCATGACGGAATCATAGCCGGCGACAGCCGCCTGATCGAGGTATTGATCGATGGCGCTTAGTGCATCAATCGCGTCCATACCGCGCACATCGATACTGAAAGGCAGGCTATTGACACTGCGTTTAAAAGAAATCTGCGATGTTTTTTCTTCGGTGGGCATTATTTTGGACAGCGAAGAAAGGAGAAATTTCGCACGGATGGCGCCGACGGCGACTTCTGCTACCTTATCGTCCAAGATACGTTCGATGACGCCGGGCATACTTATTCCCTGAATGGTTACCTTGTCGCCCTTTTTTAACTCAACCCTGTCCTGGCTTTGTATGGGCTGCACTTCTAAGACGGGTTTATCGGGCATCTGCGGCGCCAGGCGATCGCTTAAAGCGCGGTACTCCCTTCGGACGGCTTCAGCTTCCTTTATATCGGCTTCAACGCTTTCCGCCTTTAATTTATGAAGCGTATGCATCATATCCGCAATGTCTTTTTTAGCATCCTGGACGATGTCGTAGGCTTCCTTACGCGCTTTGTCGAGGATTTGCGCTCTCTTGTCTAAGAGCCTGTTTTCGTATTGTTGGGCTTTTTCAAGTTGTTCTTTTGCTTCTGAGTGCATTTGGCGTGCGCGCAGTTCGCTTTGTTCGGCTGCGTGCAGCTTTTCTTTTAACGTTCGCAGCGTGTCTTCAAAGCTCTTGCCTTTATCGTCCAGATAGTCTTCTGCTCTGCGGATCACGTGCTCATCCAGCCCGATACGCTCGGCAATTTTCAGCGCGTTGGATTCTCCGGGCAATCCGATGGCGAGTTGATAGGTCGGCCTTAACGTCTTGATATCAAAAGCCATACTGGCGTTGCTGACGCCCTTGGTGACGAGTGCATATTTTTTTAATTCGGAATAATGCGTGCTGATCATCGCGAAGGTTCTTTTTTC
>CALGIV010000253.1 GCA_937914785.1 uncultured Eubacteriaceae bacterium
GCTTAAAGGTACCGTGATGGCAGAGGCGTATGCGCGCGGTGAGTTTGAAGTGTTGAGCAAGGAAGCGTATTTGAACCTTGTGACGGACTTGATTGAATATCTGCCGGAGCGAATGGCCGTCCATCGGCTGACAGGCGACGGGCCGAAGAAGCTGCTGATTGCGCCACAGTGGAGCGCGCATAAAAAAGATGTTTTAAACAGTCTGATGCTTTTGATGGAAGAAAAAGATACGCGGCAGGGCAGGCTTTACGATGGGCGAGTGTAACTGGTATTTCCGGTTGAGACAGGAGTATTGATAAAAAAATAACGAATATCTTTAAAGTAGTAATTTATATTATTATTGTGAATGTAAAGAAACTGTTTATTGCGTTTTTAAATGGTAAAATACAATAAAAGGTATGTAAGTTGTTGAAAAAGTTATGAAAAATGCGTTTTAAGGCCGATTGGGCAATATGGTGAACCAGATACAAGACAGAGGTAAGTTATGGTGATATGACCAAAATATTGTTTATTTCTGCCGCTGATAGCGTTGAAAAAATTATAATATTCATGAGTAGCATTTGACTGAATTTTATGAAATAAATTGACAGAAAGAAAATACAGATGAGAAATAAGAGTAAGTATGTGATATTTGTATTGTTGCAGAGTGCGTTGTGGGGGGCAGGAAACCCAATCGCAAAGCTTGCATTAAATGGAATTACGCCGTTTTGGTGCTTAAGCATTCGTTTCAGCCTTGCAACAATATTGTTTATTGTAATATTCCGGAAAAAAGCCTTTTCATTGAACAAAAATAATATCGGCCGATGTGCTGTTATCGCATTTTTCACGGCGGCAGCTTATATCACGTCAACCGTCTCGCTGGTTTTTACGACGGCGACGACTGCGGGTTTTTTAATGTCGCTTTCCGTCGTTTTTACGCCGTTTTTAGCGCGCATTATCGGCGGCAAGGCGCTAAATAAGCGCATTGTGCCGATCGTTGCGCTGGTGGTTGCCGGCACGTATTTTCTCTGCGGCGGCGGGGGGCAGTTTTCCTTTGGGGTCGGAGAGGTGCTGGCGTTGCTCAGTTCCGTTGCGCTGGCCATAACACTGGCCTATAGTGCGCGGTATGCTGAAGGCATTGAGGAAGCGACGTTGTCGACGATGCAGGCAGGCCTTGCGGCAGTGTTGTCTGTCGTTTGTGCTTTTATTTTTGAAGGCCGGCTTGATTTTGCCGCGATCGCTCCGGCGAGCTGGTGGGGAATTGCTTATCTGGTCGTTGCCTGCACGTTGGTGGCGTATATGCTGCAGAACGCGGCGATCAAGCACATTTCGGCTTTTTCGGCTTCGCTGGCTTACAGCACGGAGCCGATCTTTACCGCATTGGTCGCCTATTGGCTGCTCGGCGAAGTTCTGCTCATACGCAGTTATATTGGCGGCGTACTGGTTCTTACAGGCCTTGCTTTGGCCGCTTTAGTCCAGCGCAGCGATGAACGCCGGCGCGCCGCGCAGATTTGCGGTGAAGAGGGGAGTATGCCGTGAGAAAATTTTAAAAGATATGAAAATATGTAAAAGACAAACTTTTTCGTTCGTTTATATAAAATAAGAGCCTGCGGGCTCTTTTTATTTTGTATGCTGGCAATGTGAAGTAGCGGCTGATTTAAATGGTCAATTTTAATTTTACGCCATAGCTCAAGAAATACTACAATTTGTGAAATGATGTCGATTTTCGTTTGAATAAAAAATGCCTTTCTTAAGTTTTTATTGCAGCAGTTTGAGAGAAAAAAATGGTATGGTTTGAAAAGAGATATTGAATTAAGATAAAGTTAATTAACACGATATGCGTGAAGTTGAAAACGATTGAAAAAAATAGCGAAACACGATGAAAAATATGCTATAATAAAGAAAATTTTGTCCGGGAGGAAAGGAAATAATGAAAAAAAGGAGAAGCTTTGTTACTGTGTTACTACTTAATTATGCTGCTGTTGCCATCCACAGTGTTTGGTGGGTCAGTCGAGCAGGATGATATGGCAGTACAGGCAGCAGAGAGCGAGAATTCGATAACAGTATCTGAGGAGACAGAAGCTGTAAACGTTGCGCCTGAGCATCAATATATAATCACTGCGTCCGGAAGTAAGTTTATCGTTACTGCCGGTGGGGTAGGTATTGATGGGCTGCAGGATAGCTTGGCTGATGCAATAGCTTTGATCGAAGTGAGACGTGCGCCGGAATATCCGGACTGCAAGATCACTTTTGGGAGTGGTGAGGTGTTGGATGTGACTATATCGGCAAATACAAAACAGCCTGTTTATCTAAATCACGGTAAATATTATTTGTCCGGTAATTTAAAAGCACAAATACCGGGTGGCAGTTTGTTTGACCTTGCATTTGACGAGACTGTTTGTAATGTGGTAAGTGATGCAAATTTATACGTTACAGGCGGGACGGTATTTTCATTGAGATCTGTAGATGTAAAATTAAATATTATTGGCGGAAAGGTAGAAGCAAAAAGCAGGCCGGTGGTTTATATGCCCGTTGGAAAGTTGGTGATTTCCGGAAAAAATACGGTGCTAATATCTCGCGATGCTCATGCGGTAGTTTCCGGTGGATATAGCAGTATTGAGGAAAAATTAACAGAATTTACAATGCTTGGCGGTACGATTCTATATGAAGACGCTTTAGACGGTTATGCAGTGAACTTAACAAGAGCGACTATCAATATAACAGATGGGGTGATAAAGTCTCAGCAACACTGTTTTAGAGCCTATTATTCAACTGTGCATATAGCAGGAAATACATTGTTGGCGGGATCTAAGTCGGGGCTTGAAATGACGGATTGTGAATTAACGATGGCAGATGGCATTATCAAATCGGAAGGTTGCGGTGCTGTTGAGATGAGAGGTGAGTATTCAAAAGTTGATATTTCAGGTGGTATAATTGATGCAGAGGTTAGCACAGCTATTGTTGTGGGCAGCGATAGAGCTTTGATTACAATTGCGGGTGGCACAATTAAAAGTGGATCGAATCCGAAATATATTTATGCCACCATTGACATAGGGTCTAATGATGTTTTAATGAATATAACGGGCGGGGTAATTCAGGCAAATAATATGGGAGCGGCGCTCAGCGGTTTCTGCAGCAGTGGTGAAATTAATATTTCCGGCGGCAAAATTGAAAACTTTTATCAATCAGGTGAACCTCATACTACACCTGGAAACGCCGTTTTAATATCTGGAGACGAAGGCCAGAAACCAATAATATTGAATATCAGCGGTGGTCAGATGATTGCAGCAGAAGGGCCGGCGGTTCAGTTGGGATTTGGTGATGTGAGATTGACTGTTAAGGGCAAACCGGTAATTCGTACAAAAGTGGAAAGTCAAGCTGATATATTGGCAGTGCCCCCAATTATTGATGGCGGCTATCAAGGCGCTCAATTAAAGCTTTTTAGTTGGAATGAATATTACTTTGGCTTGATTCTGGTGCGCGATGTGCAAGATACCTCCCGGTGGATTTCATCAAATCCTGAGTATGCGTTGGAGAAAAAAGGCAATGATTTGGTGGCGGTTCCAACTCCGGCTGCAAAAATTCAACCTGTGCCGGGAGATAACCGCTTTGCCACCGCGATCGGCATCAGCCAAAAAATGACAGCCAGGCCCAAGGCAATCCTCCTCGTCGATGGATATAACTATCCGGATGCATTAGCCGCAGTTCCGCTGGCTGTTGCGGTTCGTGCACCAATTTTGATGGTGGATACAAAAAAACAGGTGATTGATGCGGATACTATGGCGGAAATTGAACGCTTTCATTGGATAGAAGACATTTACATATTAGGCGGTAAAAGCGTTATCGGCAATAATGTAGAAAATAATTTAAAAGAGAAGGGTTATACTGTAAAGCGCATTGCAGGAAATAATCGTTATGGTACGGCACGGGATGCGGCTTTTGCATTGAAGAAACAGGATCCATATGATACGGTCATCGTTGCCAGCGGAGAAAACTACCCCGATGCGCTCGGTGTTGGTTCCGGTGCGGCGAAAAATGGGTATCCGGTTGTATTTGTTAAAAAAGGTGAAATTCCGGTGGAGACGTGGGAAGTATTAAATGATAAGAATGTTAAGAACGTTATTATAGTTGGCGGACAGAGCGTAGTCGGTAAAAATGTCTACGATACTTTAAATAAGCATTTCAATGTTACCCGCCTTGCCGGAAATGATCGCATCGAAACGTGTATTGCCATTCAGAAGTATTTTTATCCTGAGCCGGGATTGGTCTTTGTTGCT
>CALGIV010000254.1 GCA_937914785.1 uncultured Eubacteriaceae bacterium
CGAAGTGCAGGGGGGCGGGGGGTAATGTGTGTTCCAATACGGGATGGATCGAGATTTTGGGTTGCGGGATGCTGCATCCGAACATTATGGAAATCTGCGGTATCCGTTCTGAGGAATATTCCGGCTATGCGTTCGGTATGGGGATCGACCGCATTGCGATGATCAAATATGGATTGGAAGACTTAAGGCACGTATACGAAAACGATGTGGCGTTCTTAGGCCAGTTTGTCAGGAGGTAGGCGGCGATGTATGTATCGATGGATTGGTTAAGTGAATATGTAAAACTTGCTGTGCCGCTTGAAGAATATGCGGAGCGTATGAATATGGTCGGCGCGAAAGTAGAGGGAATCGAGCGTAAGGATCAGATGCTCGGCGGAAGAATTGTCAATGCGCGTATTGTGAAGAAGGAGAAGCACCCGAATGCCGACAAGCTGTCGGTATGTACGATGGATGTGGGGGCTGATAAAACAGTAAGCGTGCTGACTGCGGCGACGAACATTAACGAAGGCGATATTGTGCCGCTGGCACTGCCCGGCGCGCAGTTGGTCGGCAAGCATATTGAAGCTACAGAGATGCGCGGCATAATGTCGGAAGGGATGCTGTGTTCCGGCGAGGAGTTGGGGCTGGAAGATAAAGTCTTGCCCAAGTACGCCGAGGGTGGTATTTACATCTTCTCGGAAGAAGTCCCGCTCGGTGAGGACAGTATTTGCCATCTGGGCTTGGACGATACGGTCATTGATTTTGAGATTACGAACAATCGCCAAGACTGCAATTCGATGATCGGGATGGCGCGTGAAGCGGGTGCGGCATTTGATACAAAGGTTTTCGTGCCGGAAGTAGACTTTAAAGAGACAAGAGACGAGATCGGCAAGTATTTGAAGGTGACGGTCGCAGATGAGGACTTGTGCTTCCGTTACTGCGCCCGCGTGATGAAAGTTAAAAAAATAGCCTCAAGTCCGCTGTGGATGCAGCGCCGCCTGATGGCGAGCGGCTTTCGGCCGATCAATAATGTCGTCGATGTGACGAACTACGTGTTGCTGGAAATCGGTCAGCCGCTGCACGCGTTTGATTATCAAATGATCGGCGGCAGGGAAATCATTGTACGCCGCGCTGAAAAAGACGAGACGATTACGACACTGGACGGCAGAGAACGCAATGCGTGTGCAGATTTGCTGTTGATTGCAGATGAGCACAAGGGCGTCGGCATTGCCGGTATTATGGGCGGTCAGAACTCTGAGATTACGGAAGAGACCCGGATGATCGTCATCGAATCAGCCGCGTTTAATCCGGCGAATATCCGCGCTTCACTCGCAGCGATGCATATGGAAACGGACGCGGGATTGTTGTTTGCCAAGGGCGTGAATGCGGCGTTGAGTGCATATGCAGCAGATCGGGCGGCACAACTGCTCGTCGAAATAGGCGCTGCGGAGCTTGTTGAAGGCATTATAGACATATACCCGAATCCGCGTGTTGCGCCGACGGTCGTCTTTGATGCTGAATGGGTCAATGCCTTTATCAGTATGGATGTGCCGGTCGAGACGATGAAGACAATTTTAAGCAATCTCGGCGTGAGCTATACGGAAAAGAATGGTGTATTTGAAGCGGTCGGTCCGCCCTGGCGGCTGGATCTTAAAATTAAAGAGGACTACGCCGAAGAGATCGCGCGGATTTATGGCTATGAAAAGATTCCGGCGACATTAAACGACGCGTCGACTTACGTAAGCCTGCCGAACGACTTCTTCGACTTTAAGCTGGACATCAAGCAGTTGTTCGCGTCTCTCGGCGGGTATGAGACATTAACGTACACCTTCACCTCGGCAGCAATGGCTTTAAAGATGAACTTGGGGCTTAAAGAAGAAGAGATGCTGCGCCTGATCAATCCGCTGGGCGAGAATACCGCGTATATGCGCGTAACGCTGGCGGGCAGCCTGCTTGAAGTCGTCGGGATGAATCTGGCGCGCAAGAATGAAAAAGGGTTCTTTTTCGAGTTGGGCAGTGTCTTCTTGAAGGAAAAAACGGAAGAAGGATTGCCTTATCAGCCGGAGAAGCTTGCGGCCGTGATGTATGGCGGACACGACTTTTTTGATCTGAAAGGATGTGCAGAGGCGCTGTTTGAGCGCATCGGTATTACGGCGGAATTTGTGCGCGGCGCTTATCCGGCGACGCACAGCGGAAAGAGCGCGGATATTTACGCTTCCGGCCGTTATTTGGGTTATCTGGGCGTCGTCCATCCCAAAGTAGCATCTGCTTTCGGCATCGGTGAAGATACGGTTATGATGGAATTGGATGTTGCGGCGCTGTACGCACTGTCTGATCGAGACTTTGTCTACAAGCCGATCGCAAAGTTTCCGGCATTGCTGCGCGATATCGCTATTGTCGTAAAATCGGATATCTTAAACGGAGAGATTCTTGCGTGCATTCGAAAAAGCGGCGGCGGGCTGTTGGACGAAGTGGCGTTGTTCGATGTGTACGAGGGTAAGCAGGTCGGAAGAGGGCTGAAGTCGCTCGCGTATTCGCTGGCGTTCAGAGCGGAGGATCGAACGTTGACAGATGAAGAGGCAGAGGCGCTTTTAGCGAAGATATTATCGGCACTTGAAGAAGAATTTGATGCGAAGTTACGATAGCGGGCATTGCCTTTATCGTGCCGTTTGGTATATAATAAGTGAAAAAATAAGTCAGGAACAGAAATATGGCAGTTGTTGAAGCGTGGCATTTATATAAGAGTTTTGAAAATCAGGCGAATGTCTTAAATGATGTGAGTATGTATGTCAACGAAGGCGAGGTTGTAGCCATCATCGGCCCGTCGGGAAGCGGCAAGTCGACGCTCTTGCGGTGTTTAAATCAATTGATTGACGTTGATAGTGGTGTGATCAGGGTATGCGGCCAGATGATGGTGGATACCGATGAAAATGGCAGGGCGCGATATGCGAACAAGGCGGAATTGCATCAAATTCAGCTAAAGACGGGAATGGTGTTTCAGAGTTTTCACCTTTTTCCGCATTTTTCTGTTCTGCGCAACATTACGGAAGCGCCGGTACAGATTTTGAAAATGCCGAAAGAAGAGGCGGAACAAAGGGCGATGGCGCTGCTGGGCAAGATGAACCTTGCCGATAAGGCGGAAGCCTATCCGTATCAGCTTTCTGGCGGACAGGCGCAGCGCGTCTCGATTGCGCGTGCGCTGGCGCTTTCGCCAGCGGTGTTATTCTTCGATGAGCCGACGAGCGCATTAGACCCTGAGTTGACCGTCGAGATCTTAAAGGTCATCAAAGAGCTGGCGCAGGAAAATATGACGATGGTCGTCGTGACGCATGAGATGAATTTTGCGCGTGAGGTTGCAGACCGCGTCTTGTTTATGGATGAAGGAATCATTCAGGCTGAAGGCAGCCCGGAAGAGATTTTTACAAATCCGGCAAATGAGCGCATCCGGCAGTTTATCGGCCATTTTTCAATGGAATAATATAAATCTGCCCTATGACAAATTTCGATAATATTCGACAGAGTAGTATCGGTAAAAAGATACCGCGTTGAGGCGGTATCTTTTCAGTCGGTTTGCTTACAGATTACGTCCGGCTACTTCGGCGTAGCTCTGCGGGTGGCTGCAAACAGGGCATTGCTGCCAGGGGCTTGTACCTACCTGTGTATGGCCGCAGGCTTTACAGCGCCAGACGACAGCTTCGCTGCGTTTGAAAAAGTTGTTGCTGACCAGCTGAGCCAGCGTTGCAAAGGTCTTTGAGTGATCAAGCTCTATTTGCGCGATCGCGTTGAAGTAGAAGGCGATGTCTTTAAATCCTTCTTCTTCGGCTGTTTTGGCAAATGCCGGATAGACTTCTTCGTATTCGTGCGCCTCAGAAGACGCCGACTCCTGGAGGTTTGCCAGCGTGTCGCCGATTGCGATCGGATAGTTGCCGCTGATATTGGCCGGGGTTGGGCATCCGTTAAAGGTCAGCAGACCTAAAAAGCGGTCCGCGTGCATCAATTCATTTTTGGCCGTCAGGTCGAAAATATTGTATATCACCATATACCCATCGCTTTTGGCGCGTTTGGAAAAAAGTTGATAACGTGAGTTTGCCTGTGTCTCTCCTGCATAAGCACTCAGTAAGTTTTGACAGGTTTGGCTGCTTTTAAAATCCATATTTCTCATCTCCTTTTAACGTTAGTTATGCGCTAAAAGATAAAGATTATACCTGTTAGAAGAGATAAATTTGGTTTGAAAAAATCGACTTTACTATTTTTTGTGTGGATGATATATTTATAGTAAATAATGGAAGTGATCGTTTGGCGTGTCTGTGTCAGTTTTATGATCAAATAAAAAATTAAGCGTACAGGCATTTTATGGAGGAAGTGAAGAAATGAATTATTATGAAGAAGCATTGAAATTGCATGAAAAGCATAAAGGGAAATTAGAGGTTGTCCCGACTGTGCCGCTTAAAAGCAAAGACGATTTGAGCACAGCGTATTCACCGGGAGTGGCGGCGCCCTGCAAGGCGATTCACATCAACCCGGGAGCGGCTTATCAGTATACGACGAAAGGTAATATGGTGGCCGTCGTCACAGATGGTTCTGCTGTATTGGGCCTTGGCAATATCGGCGCGCTGGCCTCTCTACCCGTTATGGAAGGAAAAGCATTGCTTTTTAAGGCCTTTGCCGATGTGAATGCCGTGCCAATTTGCATTAAAAGCCAGGATGTGGATGAGATTGTCAGGACGGTTATCAATATTGCACCCGCATATGGCGGCATCAACCTGGAAGATATTTCAGCACCGCGTTGCTTTGAAGTTGAGAGGCGTTTGCAGGAAGCGCTGGATATTCCGGTCTTTCACGACGATCAGCACGGCACGGCGATCGTCACCGTCGCTGCACTGCTCAACGCGCTGAAGCTTACCAAAAAAGATATCGCCAAGGTGCGCATCGTCTTAAACGGCGCGGGGGCTGCCGGTGCGGCTATCGTGCATATGTTGTATTCAGTAGGGGCAAAAAACATTATCGTATGCGACAGCGCCGGTATTATCAGTATGGCAAATAAGGAAATTTTACGCCCTGCAAAGCTGGAGCTGGCGAAAATCACGAATCGGGAAGAAATCACGGGTACGTTGGCCGATGCTATCGTTGGCGCCGATGTTTTCATCGGAGTTTCCGTGCCGAAAGTATTGCTTCCTGAAATGGTGCAGACGATGAACCGGGATGCGATCGTCTTTGCGATGGCCAATCCGGAACCGGAGATTATGCCGGAGCTGGCGAAAAAAGCCGGTGCGCGTATCGTGGGTACCGGCAGGAGTGATTTTCCCAATCAGGTCAACAACGTACTCGTATTTCCGGGGCTGTTTAAAGGGGCGTTGTCTGTGCGTGCAAAGTGCATCACGGAAGAGATGAAGGTTGCGGCTGCAAGAGCGATTGCGGATATGGTTGATGAGCGTGAGTTGCACGAGGATAATATCATCCCGAACGCATTTGATAAAAAAGTCGCGGTCGCGGTCGCGGATGCGGTCGCGGAAGCATACAAGCCTTAGGAGTGCGCAGATGTCTGCTATTTTAGATGCATTCTTAAGCCAGATTAAAGAAGAAAGCTTAAACCTGATTTATGCACAGGTACGTCAAAACGGCAACATACTGCAGGAGTACAGTTATCTGCCTGTAAAGACACGCCTAAACACCTGGTCGATCAGCAAATCGTTTGTTTCCTGTGCGGTTGGTATCGCTATTGAGGAAGGCCTGCTCTCGCTGGATGAGTACGTTTGTGACGCTTTTAAAGATTACGTGCCGCGCGAAGCGAGCGAAAACTTAACGTCGTTAAAAGTAAAACATTTGCTGACGATGACGACTGGGTTGAAAGAGCCGCTTTTCTTTTGCGATAACCCATTGCGCTATACGACAAAAGACTGGGTCGCGCACTTTTTTAACGCAGAATTTGATATGCCGCCCGGCGAGCAGTTTTTATACAGCAATTTCAATACTTATATTTTAAGCTGTATGATTGAAAATCGCAGTGAAGAAAACCTGCTTGAATATCTGCGCGGCAGGCTGTTTGAGCCAATCGGTATAAACAATCCCGACTGGACGCTATGTCCGATGGGGCACATAATGGCAGCTAATGGCCTGTATGTGACGATCGATGAGCTGGCGAATTTTGGCGACCTGCTGCTTGGGCGGGGCGCTTACGGCGGCAGGCAAATTGTGCCGAAAGCGTATTTGGAGCAGGCATGTATCAATCATATCGGGCATACAAAACCTGAAAAAAAGTTTTATGGTTACGGCTATCAGTTTTGGATGACGCCGGGAGAAGGCGAATACATCTGTACGGGCAATTACGGCCAGTTTTGTTGGGTATTGCCCGAAAAAAACGCTGTGATCAGTATTATGTCGCTTGAGGGAAATTATAACCGTATCAAAGAGCTGATGTTTGAAAAAGTTGAATGGTAAAAATAATGTCGAGATTGGATAAAACCCTCTTTTTAGCGAAATCGACAAAATAATGTAAAAAGCATATGGAAAAGACATTAGAATATCATTAAAATTGTCAGAGAAAATAAGCATATTTATTAATTCTCTTTAATGGAATTTTTAAGCAATTTTTCTTATAATTTAAGGGTCTGAGGGTAAGATTTGTAATAGTTAAGAACGATGAGGTGGGAAAGTTATGAAAATTCTAATACTGAGCAGCAGATTTGGTATGGGGCATTTTGCAGCTGCTAAAACACTTGCAGATAAAATCGACAAGAGCATCGGCGACGTTGAGGTCTGTGTGGAAGATGTGTTGGAATATGCGATTGATAAGCAATCCTGTGACTATATATATGACTCTTATTTTTTCGTTGTAAACCACTCGGGACGTATGGTAAAATATGTCTCAAAACTCATTGAGAATGAAGAGAAAGACATCAAAAATCCATTTGAAGGTATTATGCTGAAAGTTCTTGAGAAGCTTATTGAAGACAGAAAACCGGACATCATCATATCGACGTATTCGTATTATGCGCGATTGGCCAGCCTGTATATCGATAAGACGGGTAGTAAGGTCCCGCTTGTAACTTACATTACGGATGTCAGTACGCACAAGGTTTGGATTAATCCGAATACGGACTTATATATGGTAGCCAGCGATACGACAAAGCAGGAATTAATACGGCGCGGGATATCGGCAGACAATATCATCATCAGCGGGATCCCGGTAAAAGAGGAGTTTAAGGACCCTGCTGCAAGCATACAAGAGGAAACGAAGAGGCTGCTTATTATGGGCGGAGGTTTTGGGCTGGTGCCCAAAACGGTGGATTTCTATGAACAGATCAATGCGTTGCCCAACGTGAAGACGACGGTGATCTGTGCGCGAAATAAGAAGATATATGAAAAGCTTCACGGTAAATTTGAAAACATTGAAGTTATCGGCTTTAGCGATAAAGTACACGAATATATGAAAGAAGCGGATTTGCTGATTACCAAGCCGGGCGGGCTGACGGTGTTCGAAGCAATTCATTCGCAGCTTCCGATGATGGTGTTTAATCCAATTTTAATTCAGGAAGTGCATAATAGCATTTATATTGAGAAGAACAATATCGGCTTTATCATGTACGAGAAGGCGGAGAAGTCGGTCAATGAAATCTACAATGTCATCAATAACGATTCGCTGCTGCATAAAATTCGCACCAATATGCGCGCGATTCAGAGCCAGTTTGACGAAGAAGCCCTGGCTCGTTATATCAACAAACACAGGACGCAGGAAGTTTTGGTCGAAGCATCGTTTTAATACGGGTTAGCGTTGTTTTGTCATCCGGTTTTGCTTAGAAAACAACGGCGCTGACGATTTACGGCAAATTGGTAAAGCGACGACAAATAAGCGGCTGTTTGCCTGGTGGGAGACCTCTAATAGCGGAGACTTTAAAACGCTTTGCCGGCAGGAGTGATCTATGGAAAAAGCGCCCGAGATAAAAAAGAAGAAGAAAAGATATACGATCGGCTTTATATTCTTTATATTGCTGATCGTCTTGACGTTTTACATTTTATTGGATGGACAGGATTTTGGTGCGTTAAAAGAAACGCTGCTGACAGCCGATTGGCGATACTTGATAGTAGCGGTTTTTGTTATGTTCGGCTTTTTTTATATCAAGTCTCTGGCGGCAAAAGTAATTTTAAAAGATTTTGGTTATAAGGTGCGCCTGAAGAATACGCTGAAATATACGTTTACCGATTTTTATTTCAGTGCGATTACCCCGGGAGCCAGCGGCGGGCAGCCGGCAGCACTGAATCACATGAGTAAAGATGGCATTGAAGTTGGTTTGGGTTCGATTAGCATTATTTTCTTTAATATGACGTATCATATCGGGTTGTTGTTATTGGGTGGGGTATTGCTGCTGGTCAAAAAGCCGACTGTCGTCGTTGGAGACGTTAAAGTATTTTTAATTTACGGCGTTATCTGTCATTTTGGTATGATGCTGATATTTTTATCGACGGTATTTTTTCCGCAGATGTTAAAACAAATCGGCAAGTGGATTATCCTTTTGTTAAATAAGATGCGTATCATTAAAAACGTAGAAGTTGCAACAGAGAAGTATTTAGCACAGATTGAGGAGTATGCCAGAGGGGCGCAGATTATTCGCAAGAAGCCGACGATGATATTGAAAATCCTGCCGTTTGCGCTGGGGCATATGATCTGCGGGTTTGCCGTATCATTTTTTACTTATCGTGCACTGGGGCAAACTGCCCTTGGATTTATCGATATTTTGACGATGCAGACACTCCTGATCATTGCAACTGACAGCATCCCGCTGCCGGGAGCCGTCGGTGTGACGGAAGGGGTCTTTATGGTCATCTATAAAAGTGTTTATTCTACGGCGATGATCGTGCCGGCAGTTATGCTGACTCGCCTGATTAATTTTTATTTGTATGTCATCATCAGTGGCCTGGTAACCGGGACGGCGCAAATCAAACTATTGCGCCGGGGAAATAAAAATGATATTCCGGTCGCATTGCAGGCTAAAATACTTGGGGTTAAACGCGATGATTAAGAATAAATTAAGAAATCGTGAAATCTTTCAATCCGAATTGATATTTGTGTGAATTAATGGTAAAATAAGCTGATATCAATTGAGGTATATAAAATGGCTGAATTATTAAAGGAGCTTCTATCTGTGTCGAAGTGGATTAATATCCCCAATATACTGTCCCTTTTTCGAATTGTACTGATCCCTGTCTTTTTATATGCGTTGAATTTAGATCAGCCTTATGGGATTTATATTGCATTCGGTATTTTGGCTATTTCATATCTGACGGATATTTTAGATGGCTATATCGCCAGAAAGCATAATATGACGACGGAAGTCGGCAAAATCCTGGATCCGCTGGCCGATAAGGCGACACAGATCGTCGTAATTATCGCGCTTGTCGTCAAAGGGTTGATCCCGATGTTTGTTTTGGTTATTATTGCTGTAAAAGAACTCTTGATGATCGGCGGCGGGGCTTATATTTATTTCGTTTTAAAAGACTCGATGATCCCGTCGAATATTTTTGGCAAGACGGCAACAGGGCTGTTTTACGTTAGTGTGCTATTACTTCTGTTGAAAGTGCCGTTTGCAATTTATCTTGTATATTTAACGACGGCGATTATGGTAGTTGCGTTTTTCAGCTATCTTATCGCTTTTATAAAATATCGAAAAGAGAAAAAAACTGTTTGAAAAAAGAAATATTTATGATAGTATAATAAAAAAATAATCCGCAATGAAAAAGAGGAGTAAGCGTTTCAGGTCATCTCAGAGAACAACCCGTATGGTGCGAGGGTTGATGGACTGCCGCCGAACGTCGCTTTGGAGCCGGAAGTAAAATGAGTGGGGCTTTATTTAAAAAGCTCAACAAAGGTGGTACCGCGGCCAATTGTCGTCCTTTCCGATTTGGAAAGGGCTTTTTTTTATGAAAGAAGGAGGAAAGCAAATGCTTGGGAAAAATTATGACCATACGAAAATAGAGGATCGATTGTATGCGAACTGGGAAGAGAAGGGATATTTTAAGCCGGAAGTAAACGACGGCGAGGCGTACACAATCGTGATGCCGCCGCCGAATATTACGGGCCAGCTTCACTTGGGGCATGCGTACAACTCGACGATTCAGGATATTCTGATTCGTTTTAAGCGTATGAATGGCTACAGTGCGCTGTGGCTGCCGGGCGAAGATCATGCGTCGATTGCAACGGAAGTCAAGCTCGTCGATAAGATTATGCGCGAACACGGTAAGACAAAAGAGGAATTCGGGCGTGAGGCCTTTCTTAAGGAGGCTTGGGACTGGACAGATCATTACAGAGCGTTTATCGCCAATCAACTGCGCAAGGTAGGCTGTTCCTGCGACTGGTCGCGCGAACGCTTCACGATGGACGAAGGCTGCGCCGAGGCGGTCAAGCAGTATTTTATCAATTTATACGACAGGGGATATATCTATCGCGGTAATCGTATTGTCAATTGGTGTACGACTTGTCAGACGACGATTTCCGATATCGAGGTCGAATACGATGAAAAAGACGGTTATATTTATTATGTCAACTACCCGATTGAGGGCAGTGATGAAATGCTGACGGTGGCCACGACGCGTCCGGAGACGATGCTTGGCGATACGGGGATTGCGATCAACGGAGAAGATGAACGATATCGGCATCTGATCGGCAAAATGGCGATTTTGCCTTTGGTGGGTCGTAGAATACCGATTTTTGTTGACGAATATGTCGATAAGGAGTTTGGAACGGGATGTGTAAAAGTCACGCCGGCGCATGATCCGAACGACTTTGAAATGGGCAGGCGGCACAATCTTGAAGAAGTGCGCATCTTTGATTATGACGGGTTGACGAATGCTAATGCCGGCGAACATTACGTAGGGCTTGACGAAAAACAGGCGCGCGAGAAAGTGTTGGCCGATTTAAAAGAACAAGGCTATTTTGTCAGACAGGAACCTTATAAGCATAATGTGGGCACCTGTTACCGTTGTAATACGGTTATTCAGCCGATTACAAGCGAGCAGTGGTTTGTCGATATGAAGCCGCTTGCAGCGCCTGCAATTAAGGCGGTTAAAGACGGTGTGATCAAATTTGTACCAAAACGTTTTGAAAAAGTGTATTTCAATTGGATGGAAAATATTCGAGACTGGTGTATTTCGCGCCAACTGTGGTGGGGGCACCGTATTCCCGTTTATTACTGCGACGACTGTGGAGAGATGCGTGTGCTGGCTGAGGCACCGGAAAAGTGCGACAGCTGTGAAAGTGAGAACATTCGCCAGGATCCGGATGTTTTGGATACATGGTTTTCTTCGGGGTTATGGCCGTTTTCCACGCTCGGCTGGCCGGAAGAGACGTGCGATCTGGCGAAATTTTATCCAAACGACGTGCTTGTCACAGGGTTTGATATCATTTTCTTATGGGTGGCGCGTATGATCGTATCGGGTTATACACAGATGGAAGAGAGACCGTTTTCAGACGTTATTATCCACGGATTGATCCGCGATGCGCAGGGACGCAAAATGTCGAAGTCTTTAGGCAATGGCGTTGACCCGCTCGAAGTAATCGAGCAATACGGCGCGGATTCGCTGCGGCTGACGGTCATTACCGGTTCTAAAATGGGCAATGACGTGCGCTGGAATGCCGATAAGCTGGAAGCGAACAAGAATTTTATGAACAAGCTTTATAACGCAGCCAAGTTTATCCTGATGAACTCTGAGGAAGGGTGCGCGTATAGGTATGAAGAGGTATGCGATGCGCTGTCGATTGCGGATAAGTGGATTATCAGCAAGACGAATGAATTGACCAGGCAGGTTACAAATAATATCGATAAATACGATCTTGGTATTGCGGCGGATAAACTCTATGATTTTTCCTGGAGCGTTTTTTGTGACTGGTATATTGAGCTATCTAAAACGGCGCTGTATAACAAAGAAGATGCAGGCGCGAAGATGGCGGCGCAATATACGCTGCACTATGTCTTTAATACGCTGCTGAAGTTGATGCACCCGTTTATTCCGTTTGTTACGGAAGAATTGTTCCTTGCGCTGAATGAAGATAAAGAGACGGTTATGATTGAAAAATGGCCGCAGTATGAAAAGAAGCGAACTTTTAAAGACAGCGAAAAGGATATGGAGTATATCATTTCAGCGATTCGTTCCGTGCGCAATGCGCGCGGCAATATGGGCATTTTACCGTCGAAGCGCGCAACGATGTATTTGACGTGTGAGGACGAGCAGCTTTCACAGCTTTTGCTTGACAATGAAAAATATTTTATTGCGCTGTGTTCGGCAGCCGGTATTGTAAAAGGTGCTCCTGATGACGAGAATGTGATATCTGCTGTATTTGAAAAAGGGAAGTTTTCATTGCCACTCGGCGAATTGATCGATCTGGAAAAGGAACGAGAGCGGCTTCAGGGTGAAAAGATAAAGATTGAAAAGGAAATTGCGCTGGCTGCCGGCAAGCTGAACAATGAAGGGTTCGTAGCAAAAGCGCCGAAAGCGGTCGTTGAAGGGGAAAAGGAGAAGCTGGAGAAGTATACGGCGATGCTCAAAGAGGTGGAGGAACGGATCGGTAAATTATAATATTGATATTGTATAAAGAGAAAGGGCTGTTGCAGTGAAATAGACTGGGTTGCAAGGGCTCTTTTTTAGGTTCAGATATTGCTGGATAAATGTTTTTCGATAGCAGCTTATTTTTAAAAGCGGGGTTTTAGGGTCGTCGTGGTAAATGTTATGTTGTCAGTTTGATATCTGGCTTTTGTTAATTGTTTATCTTTTGCTGTCTTCGCGCTTTTCCAATAGCCGAAAAGCGCGGAAAAAAGCCACCGGCGGATGAAAAAGCTAGGGAGATGTTGAATGCTTAAGCGGAAGCCGTCCGTCGCTTCGCACGTTACAACCTTGGGGGAGGAAGGCTTTGGCACATTTAAGTTCAAATATGATCAGGTGGGTGTTTAAGCAGGTTGATTTTAGTGAAACAATCTTTGAAAATTTCCATTTTATAGAAATTTAAAACGCCGATAATACGGCGTTTTTTAGTTTTCCTTTTGAAGATCCTGCTAAAAGAGGATAAAGGCTTAGATAAGCGATTTCCCGCTTCGGCCTTGATTGATTGTAATGATCGTCGCTTCCGACAGGGCTTTTTCGCTGAGCTCGTTGCCCAGTCCCGGCAGGTCCGGTACGGTGATATATCCGTTTTCCGGCTGGTAGTCGTATACGCCCTGTTCAACGATCTCTGGCATAACATTAAAGACGTGTACTTCGTGGATGATAAAGTTTGACAGCGCGGCTTCAACTTGCAGAGAAGCGGCAATGCTGATCGGAGAATTGCAGGCGTGAATTTGCACTTTTGCACCGTAAGCGTCGGCGAGCGTGGCAATTTTCATCGCTTCCGTAATGCCGCCGCAGATGCCAAGGTCGGGTTGGACGACGGACAGGCTTCTGTTTTCGAGCAGCGGTAAAAATGCCCAGCGCAGTGCGATGCGTTCTCCGGTCGCCAGCGGGATGCAGGTCTTGTCGGCGATGCGCCGGTATTCATGCGGGTTTAACGGATTCGTCGGCTCTTCCAGATACATAATGTTCATCTCTTCAATTGCCCGGGCAAATTGGATCGTCGTTCCGGCGGACGTGAGGCCGTGGTTTTCGACAATGATATCGACATCCGGTCCGAGGGTTTCACGTGCGGTTTTTACGCGGTTGACAAACAGGCGCATCAAATCCGGCTGAATATAGTTTTTTAAATTTTCATAACGCAAATTTTCACCGGCTTCGTTTTTGCTGACAAAGTTGATCTTTACGGCGTCATAGCCGTCATCGAGTGCACGCAGGCAAGATTCTTTTAGTTTGGGCAGTGTGCTGGCCGAGTATGTCATCGTCTCGGGCCGCCAGCCAAATTGCAGTTGTGAAGCGTAAGCGCGTACTTTATCGCGATGTTTGCCGCCCAACAACTTGTAGATCGGTACATTGTGATATTTTCCTTTGATATCCCAAAGTGCTACGTCAATTGCGCTGATGGCGGACATAATGACCAGTCCGTTTCCCTGTGCCCAGAACATCTGATACAGCTTGTTAAAGATTACGTCGTTTTCCAGCGGGTCCATTCCGATGATGAGTTCTGCAAAGACTTTTAACAATTCTCTGCTGGCGTTGGAATAATGATCCAGCGCGACGCCCGATTCGCCGTAACCGTAAATACCTTCGTCTGTATGAATACGGCAAAAGGTCGATGTGATCAGGGGGTTAGATGGCAATTGAATGATATCGACAGCTGTGATTTTCATGTTAATCCTCCGTTTTTCTTTTTATTATAGCATAATCAGAAGGATGAAATTGTACTTTAGAAAAAACAATCGAGACGGCGGTTTGCAGTGATGGGGTGGATTTATTAGCATTGAATATTGTACGTAAATCTTTGTTATATAGAGATAATAAGCATTGAATGAGCTGTTAAGTAGAGAATCTGTAAAAAACACTTGTATTTGCAGGGCGCTTTCAATATAATATTACAGAAATAAATAAAAGGACAAGAGATATGAAAGTCGCAATCGATGGTCCGGCAGGGGCGGGGAAGAGTACAATTGTAAAGGCGGTTGCCGACCGGCTTGGTTTTACGTATATCAATACGGGAGCGCTCTATCGTGCATTCGCGTTGAAAACGGTGCTTGACGATATTTCGCTTGAAGATGAAGCCGGTTTATACGATATTCTCCATAGAACAAATTTTTCGCTCGACAAAACGCGGGTGTATCTGGATGGGTGTGATGTAACG